>JALSRF010000216.1 GCA_026984895.1 Paracoccaceae bacterium | reverse complement strand
GCGTCATGCTGCAGGCTGCTTTCGGCGGGCGGCGGGGAAACGGCGCGGCGCGTGGCCGGTTGCGCGCCGCGCGGAGGGAAGGCCCGGGCGGCGCGGGCGCGATGGATGCAATGGCGGGGGGCTCATGGTCTTGTCTCCTGAAGCTAGAATCGGCGCCGGAACCTTGCCCGCAGCACGATGGCGGCGAGGTTCATCAGCACCAGCACGACCACCAGCACGATGATCGCGGCGGCGGTCTTTTCCAGAAAGCCGCGTTCGGCGCTGTCGGCCCACAGGAAGATCTGCACCGGCAGCGCGGTTGCCGGCTCCAGGATCGAGCCGGGGATATCGACGATGAAGGCCACCATCCCGATCATCAGGAGCGGCGCGGTTTCGCCAAGCGCGCGCGCCATGCCGACGATGGCGCCGGTCAGCATGCCCGGCAGCGCCAGCGGGGCGACGTGGTGAAACACCGTCTGCACCCGGGTCGCCCCGATCCCCAGTGCGGCCTCGCGGATCGTCGGTGGCACCGCCCGCAGCGCCGCGCGCGAGGCGATGATGATGGTGGGCAGCGTCATCAGCGCCAGCACCATCCCGCCCACCAGCGGCGACGAGCGCGGCAGATGCATCAGGTTCAGGAAAACCGCCAGCCCCAGCAGGCCGAACACGATCGACGGCACCGCCGCGAGGTTGTTGATGTTCACCTCGATGAATTCGCTCCAGCGGCCGCGCCGGGAAAATTCTTCCAGGTAGATCGCGGCCAGGATGCCGACGGGAAAGGACAGGCCGAAACATACCGCGAGCGTCCAGGCGGTTCCGGCAAGGGCGCTGGCGATCCCGGCAAGCTCGGGTCTGCGCGAATCGCCCGACAGGAAGAACCCGGCGTTGAAGGCCGTGCGAATGTCACCGGAGTCGCGCAGCGTCTCGATCCAGGCGACGCTCTTGCCCTTCAGCCGCCCGGTAACGCCGTGCTTCACATACTGGTCCAGATCGCCCGAAGCGCTCAGCCAGACCGGCAGCGTGCCGCCCACGAGGCTCGGCTGTTCGGCGACGCGCCGGCGCAGTTCGCGCGGCGCATCGCTGCTCAGCAGCCGGTAGAGGGCCTTCTTGTCCCTGCGCTTGCTGACCTCGGGGAAACGCGCGCGCAGGGCGGTCTTGGTCAGCCTGCCGTAGTTGGCCGTGCCGATCCCGCCGCCTTCGAAGGCGGATTGTTCCAGCGGCACGTCCAGGCGGACCAGGGTTTTCTGGAACGCGCCCGCCCCCAGCCAGCCGATGGTCCCCAGCATCACCGCAAGAAAGCCCAGCGCCAGCACGATGGCCCCGAGCCCGAGCCGGCGAAAGCGCGCCTCGGCACGGTGGCGCCGGGCGAGCGCGGGGGTGCGGGCAGAGAAATCCGGCAGCGTGTCAGTCATATTGTTCCCTGAAATGCTTGACGATCTTCTGGGCGATCACGTTCAGCGCCAGCGTGACGAGGAACAGCAGCATCCCCAGGGCAAAGGCCGAAAGCGTCTTGGCGCTGTCGAATTCCTGATCGCCGGTCAGCAGCGCGACGATCTGCACGGTAACGGTGGTGACGGCGGCCAGCGGGTTGACGGTGAGGTTCGCGGCCATGCCCGCGGCCATGACCACGATCATGGTTTCCCCGATCGCGCGGCTGGCGGCCAGCAGCAGGCTGCCGGCGATGCCGGGCAGCGCGGCGGGCAGAACCACCTTGCGGATGGTTTCCGAGCGGGTCGCCCCCATGCCGAGCGAGGCGTCGCGCAGCGTCTGCGGCACGGCGTTGATCATGTCGTCCGACAGCGACGAGATGACCGGCACGATCATGATGCCCATGGCCAGGCCGGCGGCCAGCGCGCTTTCCGAGGCGACCTGCAGTCCGATGCCGGTTCCGGCGGCGCGCAGCACCGGGGCGATGATCAGCGCCGCGAAGAAGCCGTAGACCACGGTGGGAATGCCGGCGAGGATCTCCAGCAGCGGCTTGATCAGCGCGCGTGCCCTGGCGCCGGCATATTCCGACAGGTAGATCGCGCTGGCCAGTCCCAGCGGGGTGGCCACGGCCATGGCGATGGTGCTGATCAGCAGGGTTCCGGTGATCAGCGGTACCGCGCCGAAGCTGCCCGAGGCGGCCACCTGGTCGGTGCGGATCGCGGTCTGCGGGCTCCATTTCAGGCCGAACAGGAATTCGCCAACCGGCACCTTCTGGAAGAACTGCCAGGTTTCCAGCGCCAGAGAGAAGATGATGCCCAGCGTCACCGCCACCGCCACCAGCGCTGACAGCAGCAGCACCAGAAGGACCAGGCTCTCGCCCGGCCGGCGGGTGCGTCTGCTCACGATCCCTGCGTTGTCCAACGAATTCCCTCCTGCTGTCGCGGGCCGCTATCGGCCGGCGCGCGGCCTGTGCCTGTCGGATGCGGGGCGCGTGCATGTGGCCCGCGCCCCGCTCGTTGCTGTTCCGGTTCCCCGGTCTTGCGGTGCTTCAGTCAAGTGACAGGGGCACCAGGTCTTTCGCGTCGGCGGCGTATCTGGCGCGTTCCGCGTCGCTCATCGGGATCAGCCCCATGTCCACCAGGTAGCCGTCTTCGCCCCAGGCCGCGTCGCTGGTAAACTCGGCGATGTATTCGGGGATGCCCGGGACATGGCCGACGCGCGATTTCTTCACATAGAAGAACAGCGGGCGCGACAGCGGGTAGGTGCCGTCGGCGATCAGTTCGAACTCGGGGTCGCGCCCCTCGATGTTCGAGCCCTGGATGAAATCGGCATTCTGATCCAGGAAGGAAAAGCCGAAGATGCCGAAGGCATTCGGGTTGGCTTCCAGTTTCTGCACGATCAGGTTGTCGTTCTCGCCGGCCTCGATATAGGCGCCGTCTTCGCGGATGGTCATGCACAGTGCCTTGAAGGTGTTCTTGTCGGTCTTTTTCATCGCTTCGATCCAGTCGAAGGTCTTGCAGCCGCCCTCCATGGCCAGTTCGGCGAAGGCATCGCGGGTGCCCGATGTCGGCGGCGGGCCCATCACCTCGATCCTGATGTTCGGCAGGTTCGGGTTGACGTCGGCCCAGGTCTTGTAGGGGTTGGGGCGGGTCTTGCCTTCGCCATCGGGCAC
>JALSRF010000215.1 GCA_026984895.1 Paracoccaceae bacterium | reverse complement strand
ACCGGGCGATGCTGCAGCGCATCTACGGCGTGGGCTTCAGGAACCGCAAGGATCTGAAGGCGCATCTGACCATGCTGGAAGAGGCCGCCAAGCGCGACCACCGCAAGCTGGGCCGCGAGATGGACCTGTTTCACATGCAGGAAGAGGCGCCGGGCCAGGTGTTCTGGCACCCCAACGGCTGGACGCTTTACACCACGCTGCAAGACTACATGCGCCGGGCCCAGCGCCGCGGCGGCTATGTCGAGGTGAACACCCCGCAGGTCGTTGACCGCAAGCTGTGGGAGCGCTCCGGGCACTGGGAAAAGTATCAGGAGCACATGTTCATCGTCGAGGTGGACGAGGAACACGCCCGCGAAAAGGCGGTGAACGCGCTGAAACCGATGAACTGCCCATGCCATGTGCAGATCTACAACCAGGGTCTGAAAAGCTACCGCGACCTGCCGCTGCGCATGGCCGAGTTCGGCGCCTGCAACCGCTATGAGCCCTCGGGCGCGCTGCACGGCATCATGCGGGTGCGCGGCTTTACCCAGGATGATGCGCATATCTTCTGCACCGAAGACCAGATCGAAAGCGAAACCGCGCGCTTCATCGACTTTCTTTCGGGGGTCTACCGCGACCTGGGCTTTGACAGCTTCAAGGTGCTGTTTTCCGACCGGCCCGAAACGCGCGCGGGTTCCGACGAAATCTGGGACAAGGCCGAAACCGCGCTGATCAACGCCACCCGCGCGGCGGGATGCGATTACGGGCTGAACCCCGGCGAAGGCGCCTTTTACGGCCCGAAACTGGAGTTCGTTCTGACCGACGCCATCGGGCGCGACTGGCAATGCGGCACCCACCAGGTGGATTTCGTGCTGCCCGAAAGGCTGGATGCGACCTATATCGGGGCGGACGGGGCGAAACACCGCCCGGTGATGCTGCACCGCGCCACGCTGGGCAGTTTCGAACGCTTCATCGGCATCCTGATCGAACAGCACGCCGGCAGGTTCCCGCTGTGGCTGGCGCCGCGCCAGGTGGTGGTGGCCTCGATCATCTCGGATGCGGACGATTTCGTGCACGAGGCGGTGGCGCAGCTCAAGGCCGCGGGGCTGCGCGCCGAAGCGGACACGCGCAACGAAAAGATCAACTACAAGGTGCGCGAACATTCGCTGGCCAAGGTGCCGGTGATCCTCGCGATCGGCAACCGCGAGGTCGAAGAGCGCACCGTGACGCTGCGTCGGCTGGGCGAAAAGCAGACCCGCACCCTGCCACTGGAGCAGGTGGTCGGCGAACTGGCGAAAGAGGCCCTGCCACCGGATGCCGTCTCGGGGTGAAACAGGCGCCGGAGCGCGGGCGCCTGCCGCCGCAAGACGACCGGGAATTGCCTTTTTCTTTCCCTATTGCTGCTTGTTTCCAGCCGGCTGGCCGGCCCACTGATGACATGTTTTTCTGCCAATAAACCGGACAGTAAAGGCTTTGTGCCACGACTCCCCGTAGCAACGGCCGATACTGGATGGTTTGAAAAATGCCGAAATACGAAATCTTCGCTTGGGACGTGTCGGTTTTCGGGGATGACCTTGACCGCCTGTTGAACGCGCCGATCCAGACCGGCCCCGGTTTTCGCGGGCTGGACCTTTCGCTTGCCGGTGTTTCGAACGCCGCCAGCATCGTCGTGGATACCGGACCGACGTCCCCTGCCGATGCCGGCTTTGCCGCGGGGCTGGCGCGCCTGGCGCAAGATGGCGAAATCGGCCCGGCGCGGTTTGCGAAGGGAACGACAATCCGTCCCGAACTTGTCCTGAGCACGGGCGATTTTCCGGCTGCAACCATCGTGGTCGCGCGGCTTGGCAATGCGACGCGCCCGATCGTGCTGGCCGCCTCGGAGCGGATCGCCTGCGGGGGCCATGGCGATTGCCGGCGCGCGCTGCGCATCACCCGTTGCGAAGTGCCATTGTGCGCCGCGCAGATGCAGAACCACTTTGCCCGCGGAACCCTGATCGACACGCCGCATGGCGCCATTGCCGTGGAACATCTCGAAGACGGGGACGAGGTGATGCTTCGCAATGGCGATGTGCAGCTGCTGGCCGGGGTTGGACGGTTCTCGATTTCACCGCTCGAACTTGTCCTGTCGCCGGAACTCTGCCCGGTGCGCATAACCGCCGGCGCACTGACCGGCGGACGCCCCGGACAGGACCTGGTGGTATCCCGGCAGCATCGCCTGCTGGTCGATGACTGGCGCGCGGAATACCTTTTCGGCGAAGAGGAAATCCTCATCCCGGCTCATTCGCTGCTGAACGGGCGCACCGTCGTTGAAGAAAGCCCGGGTGCCGGGGTCGAGTATTTCTGGCTGCAGTGCGAAGATGAAACGCTGGTCTGCGCAAACGGAATCTGGGCCGAGACCCTGCCCGCGCTGTCAGCCGATCACGCCTTCGGGCCGGTCGCCCCCGCCCTGCCTCACGACAGCCCCCCGTCCATCGCCGCCTGAGCACGGATGCCCGCGATGCCGGGAACCATGGCGAAACCCGCTTGCGCGCCCCGGGCCGTCCGGCGGTCCGCGGGTGCATCGGCCCGTGCCCGGCGGCGCATGCGAATGCACCCGCCCGCGACAAGTGCCCGCTGCCGGCCTCGCAGGGCTGTCACGCGGACAGCCCCGCGGACAGTCCCGCGGGCAAACCGGGGCACGGGGCCGGCCGGTGCACGGGGCCGGCGCCCCTTGCAAGGCGGTCGATGAACGCCGTGCGCCAACAGCACCACGCCCGGTGATCGCCCCGGCAGCATCGCCGAAGATACCGCCAGCAGCGCGGGGCGTTGCCGCCGGGGGGTCTTCTGCTCGTCGCGTGCTGCCTGCCCGATGCCCGCGGTGCAGCGCCTGGCCCGGCGCGGGTCCTGCTCAGCCAAGAAGCGCCTTTTTCGTTTCTGCCCCCCAGCCAAGAAACAGGCGCCCCCGGGCGCGGATCACCGGGCGCTTCATCAAGGTGGGAAAGTCGGCCAGCAATGCCCTGGGGTCGCGCTGTCTCTGTTCATCGGAAAGCCCGCGCCATGTGTTCGAACGCCGGTTGACGAGCGCCGCGCCAAAGGCCGCGTGAAATTCCCCGATTTCCTCGGGCGACAGGCCGTCGGCACGCACATCGACCACCTCGACATCGTGGCCGGCAGCACGCAGTTCGGCCAACGCACGCCGGCAGGTATCGCAGGTTTTCAGTGCAAATACGCGTATCATTTCGCATTCCCGCATCATGCCCGGCGGCCGATCCTGCCGGGCGTTCAAGGATTTTTCTTGATTTTTTCCCGATACACCGCAGAATTCCCGCCGTGACAACCACTATTTCTACCATGACGGCTCCGCACGATTCCGGGGCAGCCGAAAACGTTAGAAGACACTGGCTGCACCACACCGCCGCATGTCGCGGGCGGGATTTGACAAGGGAGACGCGCAGATCATGGCTACTGGCACCGTGAAATGGTTCAACACCACCAAGGGATACGGCTTCATCCAGCCGGATGACGGCGGCAAGGACGTTTTTGTGCATATCTCGGCCGTGGAACAGGCCGGGCTGACCGGGCTGGCCGACAACCAGAAGGTATCCTACGAGATGATCGAAGGACGCGACGGCCGGCAATCCGCAGGAGAGCTGAAGACCCTGTGACCCTTTGACCCCGCGCCGCCCATCCCGGCGGCAAACGTGCACAGACACCAGCGGCCCGGATCGCAACCGGCGGCATCAGCATCGTTTCGGTGGCATCGTTTTCGGAGGCGCCCCGGGGCGCCCCGTCTGGCCGCCCCAATGCCTGCGCGCATCGGGCGGTTTCGGGCCAGGGAATGCGCATCGGGTGGGTGCGCGCCGCGGGGGGCGGGTGCGCCGCGGGCGGGTGTCGGGTATGCCTTGCGCCGCCCGGCCTTGCCCGCCTTCCATCGACCTGTCGGCCCTCCTCACGGCCCGGGCACCGAAAGGGAACACGCAATGAAACGATTTGCCCTGTTGCACATCGGCTTTGAAAAGCCCGCGCCCGAGGACATGGCGAAATGGGGCGAATGGTTCGCTTCGATCAGGGACGCGACGGTGGAAAACATCGGCTTTGCCGGCGGGCGCGAGGTGACGCGCAGCGGCGTGGACGACCTGGGCTGGGACCGTGACTGCCTGACCGGCCTGACAATCGTGGAGGCCGAGGACATCGACGCAGCCCAGGCGATGGCCGAAACCTGCCCGTTCATCACCGCGATCCGGGTTTACGAGCTTCGAAGCCACTGAAAAACGCGGCCCACCCCTTTCGCGCCCCCCGAAACGGCGGCGCCTCCCAACAGAGCGGGCGGGCCTGGGCCACGGCGCCGCAGGGGGGCTGCGCACCGTGCAGGGGGCGGAGTCAGCCCGCCACGACCTCCTCGAACTCCCGCCACTCCCGGGCGCTCATCCCGCTGGTCTCGGCGGTCACCTCTTCGCCCTTCAGCATCCGCCGCACGCAGTCCAACGCCTGCGCCGACAACGTCACGCCGCCCATGCGGTAATCCTCGAACGCGGCGAAGGCCAGCGGCACCCAGTCCGCCACCACGCGCGCAATCGCCTTGGCATAGACCCGGATTTCGTACTGCGCATGCGAATCCGCACGCAGCCGCAGGAAATGAAAGAGGTTGTGCAGATCCACCTTCCAGTACCATTGCGTATAGATGCTGGTCGGCAGGTTCATGCGCGCCAGTTCGCGCGCCAGCCCCTGTTTGCCGTCGTCCGAAATCATCTCCTGATAATGATCGTAGCAGCGCGCCGCGTCGCTCTTCAGGATGTCCAGCACCCGCGCGGCCTCGGCCTCGCTCAGCGCCGCGCCGCGCCCCTGGTTGTTGAGCGCCGATTGCGCCGCCAGCTGGTCGGGCGCGGGGATGTAGAATTCCCGGTCCAGGATCGAGTAGCGGGCCGAATATTCGTTCACGTTTGCCGTGCGGTGGCGGATCCACTGGCGGGCGACGAAAACCGGCAGCTTCACATGCAGCTTGATCTCGCACATTTCGAACGGCGTCGAATGCCAGTGGCGCATGAGGTAGCGGATCAGTCCCTCGTCGTTTTGCACCGACCGCGTGCCCTTGCCGTAAGAGACCCGCGCCGCCTGGCAGATCGCGGCGTCGTCGCCCATGTAGTCGATGACCCGCACGAAGCCATGGTCGAGAACCGGATAGGCATGGTAGAGATGGCGCTCCATGCCCTCGGAGACCGCGCGCAGGGTCGGCCGGGGGGTGGCGCGCTGAGCTTCGATTTCGGCCTGCTGGTCTTGCGAAAGCGGCATGGGGCGAATCCTTTGGCTACGTTTCGAGTCGCGCCATACTATATCTGCGAAAGACCCGGTAAAATGCCACAATATCGGGTGGACCGAAATATTCTGCACCCGCGTCGGCACGGGACCGGCCCGGGACAAGCAAAAACCGCGACACCGCGGAAATTTCGCCGCCAGTCGGCGCCTGCAACGTTGACAGCGCGCCCGCGCTTGAACAAGGTGTCCGCAAAGTTGAACGATTGCGCAAGCGCAGGACGGAGGAATTTTTCGTGAGCAGGGACATCATCAGGAACGTCGGCGGGAAAATCACGGCTCTGGCGGCACTCACCGCCCTGGGCGCCTGCGGGCTGGCCGGGCTGAATGAAACGCCCTCCAACGGCCCGACGGCGGGCGGCAGCGTCGGCGGCGACGTGGGCGGCAACGTCGAGACATTTTCCGGCGAGGTCAACCGGTTCGACTATGACGCCGCCACCGACACGCTTTCGATCAACAACCTGCCGTTCGATCTGAGCGGCACGTATACGCGCGATCCGACAATGGATGTCACCGGCTTCAAGGCTTACCGCAATTCCGGCGGCGGGCGGAACTACCTGGCCTTTTATGCCGAAAGCCCCGGGGCCACGGTTGGCGCCGGGGCGGTAAAGACCGCCAACTACAACGAATTCGGCTATGGCGGAACGGTGTTGCGCGCGACCAGGGCAAACCTGCCGACAACCGGTGAAGCGCAGTTTTCCGGGCGCTATGCCGGGGTGCGCATCACCAATCCCACCAGCGGCCAGTTCAACACCGTCGACGGCTCGGCCAGCGTGCTTGTGGATTTTCGCAACTTTGACGGCACCGGGGCGATCGACATCTCGGTCAGCAACCGCAACCTTTATGACAACACCGGCGCGCTGGTCGGTTCGCTGCCCAATCTCGCAGCCTCAACGACGTCGTTCCAGACCGGCTCGAACGTGCTCAACCAGACCGCGATCTCCGAAATCGTCGCGCCGGGCACCCCCCATCTGAGCGGCACGCTGAACGGCGCCGTCGGAGGCACCGTCGGCGCGGGTCTGGGCGGCGCGATTGCCGGCGTCATCGTGATTTCCGGCCCCACCAGCGTTACCGGGGTCACGGCCGAGGAAACCGGCGCCTTCGTGGCGACCCAATCCGCCTATACCCCATGACCCGCACCCCGAGCCGGCGGCCGCGCGCCGCCGCCACCGCCGCCGTGGCGCTGCTGCTGACGGCGGCCTGTGCGGCAGGCGGTGCGGCCCGCGCACAGGCGCAGCAGAGCGCAAGCGCGCAGCCGCCCGCCCGACAGTCGGCCAACCCGGTCACGCTGACGATCGAGCAGGCCCGGACACTGGCGCATTCGGCCAATGCCTCGGGGCAGTTCGACCTGGCTCTCGGGGTCGCAAACGGGCTGTTGCAGCGCGATCCCGAAGATGCCGGCGCCCTTATCGAGGCCGCATCGGCGCTGATCGGGCTTGGGCGCTACGACGAGGCGGTCAGGATGGCGGCACGCGCCTTTCGCGCCGCCGGCGTGCCGGGGACACGGGTTCAGGCGGCACGGCTGGCCGCTTCGGCGCAGTATCGCGCGCACCGTTACACGCTGGCGGAAATCTGGTTGCGGCGGGCCTTCAACCAGGCCGGCGACGTCAAGACCAGGGCCGTGCTGCGCGAGGAATTCGCAACCGTGCACCGGGACAACCCGTTGTCCATGTCGTTCGGCTTTTCCATGGCGCCCAATGACAACATCAACAACGGCTCGTCCAGCGAGACGATCACGATCTGGAACCTGCCCTTCGTGCTGAGCCCGGATGCCCGCGCCCTTTCGGGGATCGAGGCCTCGGCCAGCATCCAGGCGAAGTATCGCCTGTCGCGTTCGCAGGTGCAGGAAACCCATCTCGGGGTGACCCTGTATCAGCGCAGCTACGAGTTGTCCGATGCGGCAAAGGCGGCCGCGCCAGGTGTGAAGGGAAGCGACTATGCCTTTGCAATGGCAGAGCTTTCCCTGACGCACGATCGCAGGTTTTCCGGGCTGTCGGGGCCCAGTTCGCTGGCGTTGACCGCTGGCAGGTTCTGGTATGGCGGGGCGGTTTACCTTGATTACGCGCGGCTGTCGGCCTCGCAGGTGTTCAACCTGTCCGCGCGCACCAGCACGAACCTGCAGTTCGGCTACGAAACCCAGCTGTCGCACCTCTCCGGTGGCACGGTATCGAACATCGTCTCTCTGGGCGGCGGGGTGAGCCGCAAACTGGGCAATGGCGATACCCTGTCGGCAAACCTGCTTGTGTCGGATACCCGCTCCGACGACCCCACGGCGGAAAACCGGGCGGCGCGGCTGCAGGCAAGCTACAGCTTCGCCCGGCCGGTGATGGGCATGCGGCTTTCGCTGAACCTGTCGGCGGAACGGCGCGACTATGGCGTTTCGGTATACGATTCATCCGGGCGCCACGACCGGACGCTGTCCGGGGGCATCAGCGCGGTGTTTCCGAACGTTTCGTTTTACGGTTTCTCGCCGAGCGTAAGCATCGAGACCAGCAGAAGCGAATCCAACGTCGCGCTCTATGATCGGCGCTCCAACGCCGTGCGCCTTGGCATTCAGTCCACCTTCTGAGCGCATCCGCCCTGCACCCGCACGACACGGGGGCGGGTCAGGGTCCGGGGCCGGGACCTGGTGGCAACGGGAACCGGGCACCGCCGGCCGCAGGGCCGGTGCGTAACGCAACCATCGAACACAAGGGGAGCACACCCATGAAAATCCGTTACCTGCACACCATGATCCGGGTTCTGGATCTGGAAAAGACCATGGCCTTCTTCGAACTGCTCGGCCTCAGGGAAACGCGCCGGCGCGAAAGCAAAGAGGGGCGTTACACGCTGGTGTTCATGGCCCCGGAAGGGCAGGAAGACTGCCCGATAGAACTGACCTGGAACTGGGATGGCGACGACGGCCTGCCTTCGGACAGCCGGCATTTCGGCCACCTCGCCTATGACGTCGAAGACATCTATGCCATGTGCCAGCACCTCATGGACAACGGGGTGACCATCAACCGGCCTCCACGCGACGGGCGCATGGCCTTCGTACGCTCGCCCGACAACATTTCCATCGAACTGCTGCAGATGGGCGGAGCGCGCGAGCCGCAGGAGCCCTGGGCCAGCATGGGCAATACCGGTCACTGGTAGGGCACGCCCCATGCGGATGATGGTTTACGGCGATTCCAACAGCTGGGGCTTCCCGCCCGACGGCTCGGGGCTGCGCATGGCGCCAGATCGGCGCTGGCCCGGCGTGACGGCGGCCGCGCTGGACGCCGAACTTGTGGAAGAGGCGCTGCCCGGGCGCACGACCGCCCACGACGATCCCGACATGCTGGGCGAGGCAATGAACGGGCTGCGCCATCTTCCAGTCGCGCTGAGGAGCAACGCGCCCCTGGATCTGGTGCTGATCATGCTGGGCACAAACGATCTGAAGGCCCGCTTCGATGCCACTGCCGTTTCGATCGCCGAAAACATCTGCCGGCTGGTGACGGCGTTGCGCCGAACCGGCGGTGGCCCCGGTCCCTGGGCCGACTCGGCACCGCCCGCCGTCGGGCTGATCGCGCCGCCTCCGCTTGGCCCGCAGGCCGATGCCCCGAACTGGGAACGCTATGCGGAATGGCAGGGAGGTCGCGCCAAATCCGCCGAACTGGGCCACCGGCTGCGGGTCGAGGCGCAGCGTTTCGCGCCGGATTTCCATGCGCCGGTCTTCGATGCCGGCGAGGTGGTCGCCATGTCATCGGCCGATCCGATCCACATGGACGAGGCGGCACATCGGCGGCTGGGCCAGGCGCTTGCCAGCTGGATCGCGCGGGTTGTGAACGGAGGGTGACGCGCCCGGACGCCGGCGCACGGCGGATGGATTGTGCGAAGGCGCGCTTGCCGGGACACGGCCCGACGGGTCACCGGGCCACCGTTTCTGCCGCCAAAGCTTCTGCCGTCAAAGCCTTTGCAAGCACTGCTTCTGCCGCCAAAGCTTCTGCTGCCAAAGCTTCTGCAGGCACTGCTTCTGGCGGCACCGCTTTTGGCGGCCACCGCTTCAGTAGATGTAGCGTATCTGATCGCTCCAGTAGCGCTCCACCCGACGCAGGGCCATGGTGATGTCCCCGATCCCGTCCTTGTCCAGCACGTCGCGCCCCTGCAGGCCGGTCGCGTGGCGTTCGAACAGGTCGGCCACCGCCTTGTGCACCGCGCGTCCCTTTTCGGTCAGACGCACACGCACCGAGCGGCGGTCGATCTCGCAACGCTGGTGGTGCATGTAGCCCATGTCAACCAGCTTCTTCAGGTTGTAGCTGACGTTGGACCCCTGATAGTAGCCGCGCGATTTCAGTTCGCCTGCGGTCACCTCGTTGTCGCCCACGTTGAACAGAAGCAGACCCTGCACCGCGTTGATTTCCAGCGTTCCGATACGCTCGAACTCGTCCTTTATCACGTCCAGCAGCAGCCGGTGAAGCCGCTCCACAAGAGACAGGACCTCAAGATACTGGGTCATGAAATCGGGGGTTGTGGTCGGTCCGACCCTTGATATCACGCTCATCAAAATCTCCGCCGTTGCTGACGCGGCCAAGGTTGAACAAGATTCCCCAACATTCAGTTAAACAGCGAAAAATCCGCTTCAATCCGAAACAGTCAGGTGATCCCTGCATGTTGCGCGATCCGGCGCACCAGCCGCCGCAGCCCTGCCGGCGGCGCCGACCTGCCGGAGACCCAGGCATAGAGGTCGTGATCGTTTTCCTCGAGCATCCGCTCGTAAAGCGCCAGTTCGTCGGGGTCCATCGCCGACAGGCAGGCATCCGCGAAAGGTCCCAGAACCAGGTCCATTTCCTTGGTGCCACGCCTCCACGAACGCATCCGCAGCCGTTTCAGGCGGTGTTGCCGCGTTTCCGTCGCCATGGGCCGTCCTTCACTGACAGGGGTTTCGTCCTTGATCGGTGCTCGGGCGCACCCTAAGACAGACCCGATCCATATTCAAACCGGAGCCGGCCCCATGTCGTTCCTGTCCGAAGCCCTGGCCCGGGTGAAGCCGTCGCCCACCATTGCGGTCACCAGTCTGGCCGCCGAACTGAAGGCGGCCGGCCGGGATGTGATCGGCCTTGGGGCGGGCGAACCCGATTTCGACACCCCCGAGCACATCAAGGCCGCCGCCCGCGCGGCCATCGACTCCGGGCAGACCAAATACACCGCTGTCGATGGCATGCCCCGGCTGAAACAGGCCATCTGCGAAAAGTTCACGCGCGAAAACCATCTGGGATTCAGCCCCGCGCAGGTCACCGTGGGCACCGGCGGCAAGCAGATCCTGTTCAACGCGCTGATGGCCACGCTCAACCCCGGCGACGAGGTGATCATCCCGGCGCCCTACTGGGTCAGCTACCCGGACATGGTGCTGTTGGCCGGCGGGGTGCCGGTGCCGCTGCCGACCGATCCCGAAAACGGCTATCGCTTGACCCCCGAGCAGCTTGAGGCCGCGATCACGCCCCGCACCAAGTGGCTGATCTTCAACGCGCCCTCCAACCCCACCGGCGCCGGCTATGACCGCGACCGGCTCAAGGCGCTGACCGACGTGCTGGTGCGCCATCCGCAGGTCTGGGTGATGAGCGACGACATGTACGAACACCTGGTGTTCGACGGGCTCGAATTCTGCACCCCGGCCGAGGTCGAACCGCAGCTTCGCGAGCGTACGCTCACCTGCAACGGCGTCTCCAAGGCCTATGCGATGACCGGATGGCGGATCGGCTATGCCGGGGGGCCGGAACCGCTGGTCGAGGCGATGCGCAAGATCCAGTCGCAAAGCACGTCCTGCCCCAGTTCCATCTCGCAATGGGCCGCGCTGGCTGCGCTGACCGGCCCGCAGGAGTTTCTGGCCGACAACCGGGCGCTGTTCCAGCGGCGGCGCGATCTGGTGGTGTCGATGCTGAGCGAAGCGCCGGGGCTCTCCTGCCCGAGGCCGCAGGGCGCCTTTTACGTCTATCCCTCGATCTCGGACTGCATCGGCAAGACCAGCGCCGGAGGGGTGCTTGTTAATGATGATGAAACCTTTTGCCGGGCATTGCTGGAAGAAACCGGGGTTGCGGTGGTCTCTGGCGCCGCCTTCGGCCTGTCGCCGGCGTTTCGCGTCAGCTATGCGACATCGGATGACACGCTGCGCGAAGCCTGCACGCGCATACAGGAGTTCTGCGCCGGCTTGCGCAGATGATGGCAGCCCGGGGCAAAGCGCCCCCCAGGCCGAGGAGTCGAAACGATGGAACCTGATGAGGCAAGCTCATGAGTGCACCGCTTCCCGACTATTACTTCCGTATTCGCGAAAACGGCGCGATGGTCTTTCGCGTGGATACCGAAAATCGCCAGCGCCGCATCCAGATGGATCAGCTGGCCGTGGTCAATGTGAAGAACGGCGAAATCAAGCCGCATGGCGATCGCACCCTTGACGAAGCCGACATGGCGGCGATCACCCGATGGCTGGAGCAGCGCCGCGAAACCCTTGCCGGACGCGAACGCTCGCGCCCCTGGCGCACGGTGGAAGAGCTGAACCTCACCGCGCAATGGGCGCTGTCGCGCGCCAGCCCCCGGGATCTGGAAGAGGCAAGCGATGCGCTGCTGCTGGCCATGCACGACCTGCGCACGATCCTGGTGCGAAAGAAGGGCGACCGCGCGTCCGAAACGGGCTGACAGGGACGGCCGGGGCACAGCAGCCGCCGCGCACGGAGGGCGAACCGCCGTGCACAGGCCAGCCGGAGTTCCGCACCGGCTGGCACCCGGCGCGCGTCCGGTTGGCACGCGGCCGGCACCCGGCTGGCACGCCAGGGTCGCGGCGCAATGGGCCCGGCGCAACCGACGCGGTGCAACCGGCGTGGTCCAACCGGCCCGGTGCAATCGGCGGCCCGGCGCAATCGGCGCGGCACGACGATCGCAACGCCGGCGCCCGCGGCGCCCTGCCCCGACATCACCGCGTAACCGGCCGCAACCCGACCGCGCGCCAGAAGCGCGTCATCATCAGCCCCGCGGCCGCCGCCAGCCCGACCACCAGTCCCAGCCAGACGCCGACCCCGCCAAGCCCCATCGGAAACCCCAGGACATAGGCCGCGCCCAGCCCCAGCGGCCAGTATGCCACCGCCGCCATCAGCATCGGCGCGCGGGTGTCCTGCATCCCGCGCAGCAGCCCCAGCGCCAGCACCTGCCCGGCATCGGCAAAGTGAAAAAGCGCGGCGACCGCCAGCAGCCGGGACCCGATCGCCAGCACCTGCGGGCGCACCGGATCCGCCGGATCCAGAAACAGCGCCAGCAACGGGCGCGGCAGCGCAAGGAACATTGCGACCGGGACAACCGCAAAGCCCGCGGCGACGAAGATCAGCGCCAGCGCGCCGCGCCGCAGCCCGGCACGATCGTCGCGCCCCAGCGCCTGCCCGACCCGGATCGTGGCCACCTGCGACAGCCCCACCTGAACCAGAAAGGCCAGCGCCGACAGTTGCAGCGCAATACCATGGGCCGCAAGGGCGATGGTCCCGAACCAGCCCATCATCACCGTCACCGCCGAAAACAGCCCGACCTCGGAAAAGGTGGTCAGGCTGATCGGCCATCCCAGCGAAAACACCCGCGCGAAGACTTCCCGGTCCGGGCGCCAGATACGCCGGAACAGCGCATGTTCGCGGGTTTTCACGGCGGCATACAGCGCCAGCACCGCCAGCATCAGCGAATTGGTCAGTGCCGAGGCGATCGCCGCCCCGCGCAGGCCAAGCTCGGGCGCGCCCCAGTGCCCGAAGATCAGCGCGTAGTTGACCAGGGCATTGACCCCGGCCGCAGCGATGGTCACCACCAGCAGGACCCGCGTGTGCTCAAGCGCCGACAGGCAGGATTTCAGCACCATGACCTGCAGCGCCGGCAGCACCCCCCAGCCGGCGATCCTCAGATAGGCGGCCGCCTGGGCGGACACCTCGGCCTCCTGCCCGAGCAGCAGGAAGACCGGCTGCGCCCAGGAAAAGAGCGTCAGCCCCACCAGCCCGACCAGAAACGACAGCCACATGGCCATGCGGGTCGAACGGCGAACCTGCGCCGCCTCTCCCTGCGCGGCGGCTTTCGCCACCATCGGCATCGCCGCCCAGGCAAAGCCGGACCCGACCAGCAGGAAATTCGAAAACAGCGTCCCGCCCAGCGTCACCGCCGCCAGCGCGTTCACGTCATACCAGCCAAGCATGACCGTGTCGGTGATCACCACGGCAAACTGCGCAAGGTGGCTGCCGATCAACGGCAGCGCCAGCGCCAGGATCCGGGCACCATGCAGGCGGTAACTCGTTTCGGCAGTCATCCCGTCCGCTCTATGGTCTTTGCCGGCACGAGGCAAGCACAACCGCCGCCATCGGCGCGCGATGGGAAATCCCCGCGCCTTTTCCCCTCGCATCCTCGGGCCCGGCCTGTATGGTTGCGCCAACTTCACATGATACGGGGGATGAACATGAGCTTGCTGGGAACATTGGCCAAGGTTGCCGTCGGTGTCGTCGTCGCGAAAGGCGTCAGCGGCATGGTCGCGGGTCAACGCGGATCGGTGCCGGGGACGGCACCGCGCGGGGGCGCCTCGGCGCCCGGGTCAGGATCGATCTTTGGCGACATGTTTTCCCCGGGAGCAGGCGGCGGCGGCCTGGGCGGTCTTCTTGGCGGCGGGCTCGGCTCGGGCGGGGCCGGTTCGGGCGGGCTCGGTTCGGGCGGCGACCTGCTCGGCGGGCTCGGGAAACTCCTGGCGGGGCGCGGCGGTGGCGCGTCCGGCGGCGGTCTGGGCGGCCTGCTCGAAGGGCTCAGCCAGGCATCGCGCCCCGGGGGCAGCGTCAACGTGGCGCCTCCGGGCGGCGGCAGCCTTGGCGACCTGCTGAACCAGTCGCTCGAACGTTTCGGCGAGCCCGCGACATCGCCCGCGCCAG
>JALSRF010000214.1 GCA_026984895.1 Paracoccaceae bacterium | reverse complement strand
CGACAGCGCATAGGCGGCCAGCTGCACGGCGACATGGGCGGCGTGCAGGCGCGTTTGCGGGCGGGCGCGAAAGATCGCCTCGGCCTGGGCGAAGGCCTCGAGTGCGGCGTGCGGATCGCTGCCAAGCGACACCCGGCCCAGGGCATAAAGGCTGAAGCCCAGGCGGTTGTCGTTCCAGCCCTGTGCGCGGGCGATGGCCAGCGCGTGCCGGGCCTGGGCGATCTGCGCCGGCCCCTTCGTGCCGCGCCCGAGCGCGCTTCGGATCGCCTCGATCCAGCTGCGCGGGGTCGGCGCGACGGGTGCGCGCGCCGGTGCGTGCTCGCCGGCGGGATGGATGCGCGACAGGATCGCGGGCAGGCGCGCGGCGACCGTGTCCCAGTCCATGCCGCTTCTGAGCGCCGGATCGTAGGTGGCGCGCAGGATCAGCATGTCGAAGCCGGTCAGCACGGTCTGGAAATTGTCGTCGTTGTAGACCGAATCGGTCAGACGGAACAGGTCGTTGACCGGGCCGAGGGCCTGGGCGATCTCCTCGTGCATGCAATCGCGGATCTCCTGTGGCGCCACGTCCCCGGGAATGAAGATGGCCACCCGGCGGCGCCGGACGATCGAGGCCCAGTCCTGCGCCGGATCGCCCGGATGGGCGAGGTATTCCCGCCAGCTCGAGACATTGGGCGCCACGAAACAGGCGGCCTGGGGCACCTTGCGCTGCAACAGGCGGTGCGGCAGAAACTCGACCGTGATGTTCGCCGGTGCCTGCGCGGTCGCGGTCGCGGGCGCGGGCGCGCTTGCAAGCCGGATCGGAACGTGCCCCTCGTTGCGCAGCCTGGCCAGCAGGGCCGCCAGGTCGCGCCGGCTTGCCGCAGACAGCGTCAGGCCCGTGGTCTTCAGCGTGACCGGCCCCTCGAAGCGGCTGAAAACCGGCAGCGCGCGGCCGCTTTCCAGGCGCGAGGACAGGTCCAGGAAATCGCGGGCGATGGAGCGGTTCGACCGGCGCGCGGGCGGCGCCGGGTTTCCGGGCGGCAGTTTCATCGCCGGCAGGGCCAGGGCGCCCATGGCCGCGCGCCCGACCGGCGGCGTCCGCGGCGCGAAGCCGCCATCGCTGCCGCCAGCGCTGCCGCCGCCCGCACCGTCGGGCCCCGCGCCACAGCCGGCCAGAAGGCCGAGCACGAGCCCGAGCGCGGCGCACCGGCGGGCTCGTCGCTGCAGCGGGTTCACCGCGCTAGCCCCGGGACCGCGCCAGGAAGGCAAGCCGCTCGAACAGATGCACGTCCTGTTCGTTTTTCAGCAGCGCACCATGCAGGCGCGGCAGCAGCGACGTGCCCGGGCGTTTCAGGTCTTCGGCGTCCAGGTCCTCGGCCAGCAGCAGTTTCAGCCAGTCGAGCACCTCGCTGGTCGAGGGCTTCTTCTTCAGCCCCTCCTGTTCGCGCAGTTCGTAGAACTGGGTCAGCGCCGCGCCAAGCAGCGCGTCCTTGATGCCGGGATGGTGCACGGCGACGATCTTCTTCATCGTTTCCATGTCCGGGAACCGGATGTAGTGGAAGAAGCAGCGCCGCAGGAAGGCGTCCGGCAGGTCCTTTTCGTTGTTCGAGGTGATGATCACGATCGGGCGCACGCGGGCGCGCACGGTTTCGCCGGTCTCGTAGACGTGGAACTCCATGCGGTCGAGTTCCTGCAGCAGATCGTTGGGAAACTCGATGTCGGCCTTGTCGATCTCGTCGATCAGCAGCACCACCTTTTCGCCCGCCTCGAAGGCCTCCCACAGCTTGCCCTTGCGGATGTAGTTGTTCACGTCATGCACGCGCGTCTCGCCCAGCTGGCTGTCGCGCAGCCGGCTGACGGCGTCGTATTCATACAGGCCCTGTTGCGCCCGGGTGGTGGACTTGATGTGCCATTCGATCAGGCGCAGGCCAAGCGCGGCGGCCACCTGCCGGGCGAGTTCGGTCTTGCCGGTGCCCGGCTCTCCCTTGACCAGCAGCGGGCGTTCCAGCGTTACCGCCGCGTTGACCGCAACGGTCAGATCGTCGGTCGCCACATAGTTGTCCGTTCCGGTGAATTCCATGGCCATTTCAACTTTTTGCGCAGGATTGTTCAGGCATACCTAGCGCGCGGCTCACAATCCATCAAGTCATGCCGATCGGGTAGTGACAAGGGCTGGCGCATCGGATACATCGGCGCAAACGGGGGGATGCGCGGCGGCACCGCGAGTCGTCCTGGCACCTGCCGGGAGGCCAGCGAAAGACCGGCGCGCGACAAGAACCGTCCCGCGACAACCGTCCCGCGACAAGAGAGGGGAAGCGAGAATGAAAGCAGAAGTTTTCCTGCCAGACGATTACCGGCCTGCCGAAGACGAACCGTTCATGAACGAACGACAGGTGGAATATTTCCGTCGCAAGCTGCTGGCCTGGAAAGCCGACATTCTCGACGACAGCAAGCACACGATCGAGGTGCTGCAGGACAGCACCCGCAACATTCCCGACATCGCCGACCGGGCCTCGGAGGAAACCGACCGGGCGCTGGAACTGCGCACGCGCGACCGCCAGCGCAAGCTGGTGGCGAAGATCGACGCCGCGCTGCGCCGGATCGAAGAGGGCGAATACGGCTATTGCGAGGTGACCGGCGAGCCGATCTCGCTGGAGCGGCTGGATGCGCGCCCGATCGCCACCATGACCCTGGCCGCGCAGGAAAGCCACGAGCGCAAGGAAAAGGTTTATCGCGACAGCTAGACGTCGTATAACGACGCCGGGGAACGGGAATCGGGGCACCGGGGGCAACAGCGCTGCCGGTGTTTTCTGTTTTCGAGGTTCGAAGATGCTGAACAGGTTTCCCGTGACCGTCATCGGCGCCGGCATCGGCGGGCTGGCGGTGGCCATCGCTCTTGCCGAACGGGGCGCGGTCGTGCGGGTCCTGGAACAGGCCGACGAACTGCGCGAGCTTGGCGCGGGGCTTCAGATCACCCCCAACGGCGTGGCGGTGCTTGACGCGCTCGGGCTGGGCGAGGGCGCCCGCGAACGGGGGCTGGTCGCCAGCGCGGTGGAACTGCGCGACTACCGGGTCGGGCGCAAGGTGGTGCGTCTGGACATGATGC
>JALSRF010000213.1 GCA_026984895.1 Paracoccaceae bacterium | reverse complement strand
CTCTGCCGGCAGGCGGATATCCTGGTGGCCGCCGTGGGCCGGCCCGAGCTGATCACCGGCGACTGGATCAAGCCCGGGGCAAGTGTGATCGACGTCGGGATCAACCGCGTCGATGCGCCGGAAAAGGGGGCGGGCAAGACGCGACTGGTGGGCGATGTGGCCTTCGAAAGCGCCGCGCGCGTTGCCGGCGCGATCACGCCGGTCCCCGGCGGCGTCGGGCCAATGACCATCGCCTGCCTGCTGTCGAACACGTTGACGGCCTTTGGCCGCGCGCGCGGTCTGAAAGATGCCGACGATCTGACCGCCTGAGCATCGCAGCCGGGCGCCCGCCGGCATCGCGGCTGTCGGCTCTGGTCTGCGCGCGGCGCGCGGTCGCACGGGCTCGGGCCTCGGCGAAGGCAGCACATGGGGCGTCCGCCCGGTTGGCAGCGCGCGGGATTCGTCGATTGCGAAACAGGGGCGCGACGGTTGCGCTTGGCGTGCGGACAACATCATCTTCGGGTGATAATGCCCGGAAATTGCGCCTTTTCCCCGTGTTTCGCGATGCGACGAAAGGGCAGCGGCCCGTCGGAAAGCCGCTGCCAGCGCGCCCCGCCAGGCAGGGGAGCGGCCCGGCATCGCGGTTGGCCCCGATCCCGGTCCACGCCCGCCCCGCCTGCCGCCGCCGGAAGGGGAAGGAACGTCTAGTGAACGATGGTTTCCTCGCGCACGAACATGTTCGCCCAGGCCCGGTCGATCAGTTCCGGGGTCATCTGATAAGGGATGCCCTCGAACTCGCAGATCGCGATCATCTGGTCGATCAGGAACACCGGCTGGTAGTTCGCATAGACGTTGTCGATCGTCGGATACTTCTTTTTCATCAGGTAGATAAGGGCATCCTCGTCAAGCGGCATCTTGCGCTTTTTCGCCATCATCGCGAAGATCTTCAGATAGTCTTCCTGGTTCGGGCCGTCGATCTTGATCTTGAAGAAGATCCGGCGCAGCGCGGCCTGGTCGAAGATCTCGTTCGGGTGGAAGTTGGTGGAAAAGATCACCAGCGTGTCGAAGGGCACCTCGAACTTTTCGCCCGACTGCAGCGCCAGGATGTCCTTGTTTTCTTCCAGCGGCACGATCCAGCGGTTGATCAGCGCCTGCGGGGGCTCGGCCTGCCGGCCAAGGTCGTCGACGATGAAGACGCCGCCGGTGGATTTCATCTGCAGGGGCGCCTGGTAGGTGCGTGATGTGGGGTTGTAGACCAGATCGAGCATCGACAGCGACAGTTCACCGCCGGTCACCACCGTGGGGCGCTCGCACAGCACATAGCGTCTGTCATAGCGGTTCGAGGTGCGGCGCAGGGAATTCGGATCGTCGGTCAGTTCTTCGGCAATGTTGTGCACGATGGGGTCGTAAACCGTGATCACCTGACCGGAATACTCGATCGCGCGCGGCACGAAGATGTTGTCGCCGATGGCATCGCGAATGCCGTTCGAGATCGAGGACTTGCCGTTGCCCGGCGGGCCATACATCAGGATCGAGCGCCCGGCGGAAACCGCCGGTCCGAGATAACCCAGAAGCTCGTCGGGCAGGATCAGGTGGCCCATGGCGCCGGTCAGCATGTCGCGCGTGACCTGGATGTTGCGGATCGACTGGCGCTTGACCTGTTCGCCGTAAACCTCCATCGGGATCGGCATGGCCCCGTAGTATTCGGACTGGGCCAGCGCATCGAGCGCGCGCGCCTTGCCGCCCTCGGTCAGTTCATAGCCCATTTCGCCACCGGAGTTGGCGTGCAGCGTGCCGGTGGCCTGCAGCAGGCGCTGGCCGCGGGCGATGTCCACCAGTTCCTGGATCACGTTGACCGGCAGGCACATCACCCTGGCCAGTTCGCTTACCTGATCCAGGTTCATCCTGAACATCGTCTTCAACAGGATATCCCTCATCATCACTGTCGAAAGCCCGGTGTCGGCCACCGAACGCGGGGCAGGGGGGGCCATGACCGGGTTTACCTGCATGTTCATGTGCATACCTCTGTCTGTTCGCGGTTGTTGTGTTTCGGGCGCGGCCCGCAAAAAACTGGCAACATTTCCCACGAAGGGTTTTTACTTCGCCCGACGGTGCGCTGTAATCTGCCGCAAAGACGAGCGGGCAGAAAACGACCATGGGCAAGGCGAATCCTACAGTTCTATCTGGCTTTTTTGTGGCGGTGATCGTTGCAATCTGTGGTGCGTCCCTGGCAAAGGGCGGTTTTTATCTTGGCAAGCACGAAGGCGACACGCTGCACATGATGCAGATCGTGTTCCGCCTGGCCGATGGCGAGTGGCCGCACCTGGATTTCATGACCCCGATCGGCATTCTGGCCGCGGCGCCGATCGCGCTGTTCGTCAGGCTTGGTCATGGTATCGGCATGTCGATACTTCTGGCGCAAGCTCTTGTATCCATTGTGCTTTTGCCGGCCACCTGGTGGGTGGCCTACAGCCGGATGAAAGGGGTGCTGCCCTATCTTTTCGGTCTGTTCGTCTTCGTTCTGGCCGGGGCGCTCGTGCATGGCGAGGCCGAGCCCGCGGTCTCGATCTCGATGCATTACAACCGCTGGGCCTGGGCGTTCAGCTTCGTGGCCATCGCCGCGGCCGTCGTGCCGCCGCGCGGGCGGCCCCATCCGATGGCGGACGGCATCATCATCGGCCTGGCGATGGCGGCGCTCATGCTGATCAAGGTCACCTATTTCGTTGCCTTTGCGCCGCCGGTCGTGGTGGCGCTGCTGGCGCGCCGGTCGTTTTCGACCCTGCTCAACGCAACGATCGCCGGGCTGCTGGTGGCCGGGGCGCTGACCGCTCTTGCCGGGCCCCGGTACTGGATCGCCTATCTGCACGACCTGCTGAGCGTGGCGCGTTCCGAGGTCCGTTCCAGCCCCGGTGAGCCGCTTGCCTCGGTGATCGGGGCCCCGCTCTACCTTGGCGGCAGTCTGGTGCTCATGGCCGGTGTCGTGCTGCTGCGCCAGGCCAGGGAGCGTGTCGGAGGTCTGGTCCTGCTGTTGCTTGCGCCGGGGTTCTTCTACGTCACCTACCAGAATTTCGGCAACGATCCGCAGTGGCTGCTGCTTCTGGCGGTG
>JALSRF010000212.1 GCA_026984895.1 Paracoccaceae bacterium | reverse complement strand
CCTCGCGCTGCTGGTCGAATTGAGTGAACAGAGGACCAATGTCGCGGTCTTCGGCGCCCAGGATGTCGGCGAAGTCCAGCGCCACCGCCAGGCGGGGGCGGGATTGCGGGGTGCGCGCCTGCTTTACGCCGATTTCCGATGCTCGGCCGTTTGGGGCGAATTTCAGGTAGCTTCCGGAGGGGATGTCCAGGCCGTTGCCCCCGAGTTCGCCCTGGCGGTTCTGTACAGGGATAGGTCCACCCGAGGCACTGACCAGGAAGTTCGGGCCGTTTTCGCAAGGCGAGTATTGTTTTCGCTTCGCGCAGGGCGCCTGGCCTCGCACATTCAGATTGTGGCGAAACCAGCCGTCCCGGACGTTCGTGAGCCGGTACAGACCGGCGCGGTGAGAGTGACCGGACAGCGTGTGCTGCAGCTTGCCGTCCACAAGCAGGCGGTAGAGGGCCTTTCGGTTTTCCGTGAAAGTCCCCTCCGTGTGCTCCGTGATGATGGGCAGGCTGTCGTTGAAATTGATCTCGCCTTCGTCCGTGATCGGGGTTTTCGGTTCGTAATTGGCCAAGGTGAAATGGGCGCCCAGGATGTTGCATGGGCGGTTTTCACGAACGGCCGCGTGTACCAGAGCGAGTTGCCGATCGGTCAGGCTCTGCGTTGCCCAGGGCAGGAAGCCCGTGAACCAGCGGCCGCGGCTGTGCGTCTTGGTCATGAACTGTTCAGAGTCACCCCAACCCAGGCCGAGGACACACTGGCGGTTCCAGGTCCAGTAGAAATCGGTGATCGGGGAGAAGACGGTATGGAACCAGTCGAAGTTGCGGCTTGAGAAGTTTTCCCCGACAATGACCCGGTCGAAATCCGGACCGTAGAGCAGGATCGCTTCGCTGATGGTCAGGTTGTGATCGGCGGGCATGCCCGGGTTGGCACGCTTGAAGCCTTTTTCCGGCTTGCCCTTGACAAGGCTGCTTCGCTTTCGCGCCTGGAATTCCCTGGTCGATTCCGTTGCTTCCTCAACCGAATCATCGTCTTTGACAAATTCATCCCACAAGTGGACTCGCGCGGAGATGCCATAAGGCACGGTGTATGCCTCATGGTTGCCCGAAACGAGGAAGATGGGTTTGCCGTACTTCCGGTAGAAACGCAGGAACAGGCTGTACATGACGGCGTTGTCAATGCCGCGGGGATAATCCCGCGTGTTGGGCAGGATGCGGCCCTTGTCGTCTCGCCTGGGTTGACCGTTTGCGCCCCGGGCATTGAGATTGTCGAGGTTCATGTCCTGCCACAGTTCACCGGTATGCTTTTTTTCTCCCTTCAGGTAGGGGGTGGGGTTGTAGTTGCGGTTGTAGTCGATGAGGTCGCCGGTGAAGAACAGCAGGTCGATTTCCGGATCGGTGCCGAACTGATCCATCAGGTCGCGCAGGGTGTCGAAGCTGGCGTTGACGCGCGCGCCCAGTTCCGGTGAATGTCCGGGCAGGAGCTGGGGGTTGACGACGCGAAATGCATGCTGGCGGGACGAGACATGCACGTCGGTCAGGTGGCCGATGTTCAGGGTGGCCTTGTCCTTCGGGCCGATCCAGATGGGGTGGTAGTTGCGGATGGGGCGGTCCTTGCGTGTGGTGAAGTCGAGGGTTTCCTTGTCCACGTCGATTTCGTACCGGAAATCGGAGTCCCGGATGTAGCGGTCCCGCTCCAGGAATTCTGCCGTCCATTCGTCCTGGGGCTCGATTCCGCCCGATGCGCCCGCGCCGGGTCGATACACCAGCCAAGAGGCGTCATACAGCGTGCCGCGTTCGCCCGCTGCAAGACCATGGTCGTAGTAGCGAATTTCGAAAATGCGCGTCAGGCCCCGCTGCTGGCAGTCCTCGATGATTTCCTTGCGCAGCAGGCCCTGGAACGCTTCCTTGGCGTAGAGGGTGCACAGTTTGCCGGACTGGACCGTGCCGAAGTAGTGGACGGTGAGCCGGTCGCGGGCTTCATCGATGCTGCCGGCCAGCGGGGTGTCCGTTTCGAGCTCCCTGGCCTTGTTCTCGAGCGCCGATTCGAAGCGGCGGATTTTCAGATGTTGCGACACGGTGCGGATGAGGCCGAGGCTGCTTGCGTTGCCCGAGGCATCCTCGATGCGATCGGCCGCCTGGACGTGGCGGCGATAGAAGGTCTCCGGCAACGCCAGTAGCAGGCGGATCGGTTCGTCTTCCCGCACCATGGCCGGGCAGGTGAGCGCCGGATAGAGAATCACGGCCTGCTGTTGTTCCAGCGGCAGTTCAATGCGGGTGCTGCCACTCTCATCCGTCCGGTACTGGCGGATGTCGATTTCCAGTTCACAGGCGCCCGGTGCGTCGGTCTCGTATCCCATCGTGTGCAATCTTCCGTGGTTCCCTGTTTCAGAGCATCAGGACTTCGGCAAATTCGAGTTTCAGCTTCGCCTTGATGTTGACGCCCTTTTCGATGATTTTGCCGTCCTTCAGTTTCCCTTTGCGGATTTCTCCCATGTCGGTAGTGAGGGTGTAGGCGATGTCGTCGGTCAGGCGCAGGTGGCTGCCGTGTTTGGCGAGCAGCTCGTTGGTCACCTCGATGACCAAATCGCGTAGTTCGGGTTCTGGTTCTTCCTGTTCGTCATACAGATTGGGGATATCGGCGGGCTCGAGCGGCGCGGCCACGCCTGCCTCGCCGGGCATGCTCGGGCTGCCGATGTTCCAGTTCACCGGGCCGCCGAAGGAGACGCCGCCGTCGCCGCCGAGCTGGATGTTTTTGCCCCACATCTCGATGTTGCCGGCGGGGTCGATTTTGAAGCCGGAACCCGCATTTTCGAAGGTGATGTCCCCGCCGCCCTTGCCGGTAATGCGCACGTCCTTCGCGCCCTGGAAGGCGAGGTTGCCGCCCTGGACGGTGAAGCTGGCGCGGGGGCCGCGCACGGTGATTCTGGCGTTGTTCCTCGCCTCGATGACGAGGCGCTTGCCGGCGATGAGTTCGGCGTTCCTGCCTGCGGTGAGGTCGAGGCGCTTCGCGGCCCGGGCGGTGAGGTCGGTCCTGGCCTGGTGGTGGATTTCGCCGCTTTTGGTTTCGGTGCGCGAGGCGCCTTCGACCACCTGGGTGCGGCTTTCGCCGAT
>JALSRF010000211.1 GCA_026984895.1 Paracoccaceae bacterium | reverse complement strand
GTATGCCGATTACCCATGACTTTGTAACCTTTTTCGCGCGCCACCGGCCCAGTCATTACGATTTTCCAGATTAAGCCGAGGTTCACTTCCGCCTGTTATCGGTAGTCCCGGGTGAAAATGAGGTGGTGGAATGAGCGCGCAGCAAAACGCGCCAATCATCATCAAACGGAAAAAGGTTATCGCCGGCGGCGGGCACCATGGTGGCGCATGGAAGGTTGCCTATGCCGACTTCGTGACCGCCATGATGGCGTTTTTCCTGCTGATGTGGTTGCTGAACGCGACAACGGAAAAACAACGAAAGGGGCTGGCCGACTATTTCAGCCCGACCATCCCGATCAACCGGATTTCCGGCGGCGGGGACGGTTCGTTCGGCGGCGACAGCGTGTTTTCCGAAGAAACGCTGGCCCAGAACGGCACCGGCGCTTCGCAGGAAAAACCCACCTCGGCCAACGCGGCGCGCGGGGACAGCGGCACCGACCCCTCGCAGGAGGACACCGGCAGGGAAAAGGCGGATTTCGCCCGGATCAAAGAGGCGCTGTCCGGAAATTCGGGCGAAAGCATGGTGTCGGATCAGGCGCTGCGGCACATCATCACCAGGGTGACGGACGAAGGGCTGATTGCCGAGATATTCGACCTGCCGGGCGACCCCCTGTTCAAGCCCGGAACATCGACGCCGACACCCCTGCTTGAGGAACTGGCCGGTGCCATCACCAAGGTGTTCAACCTGGTTGACAACAAGATCGCGATCAACGGCTATTCCCGGGCGCATGCGATCGTCGTTCGCAAGAACCCGGTATGGGACCTGTCCTCGGCACGCGCGGACCGCATGCGCAGGCTGCTGTCGGAAACCGGGGTGGATGCAAAACGTGTCCAGCGGCAAAGCGGGTTCGGAGACCGAAAGCCCGCCGCACGCGATCCGATGGCCGCGCGCAACAATCGTCTTGAAGTCATCCTGCTGCGAAAGGGGCGCGCCGGCTAGAGAGCGGAATTAGCTGCCTGTTAAGCCCTCTGATCTATGTCCGTTGAGCAGACAAGGGATCAATGGCATCAGAAAGGCGCTGCCCATGACAATCTCATCCTCTCTCAATGCCGGCGTGGCCGGGTTGAACGCCAATGCGACAAAACTGGCGACAATTTCCGACAACATCGCCAATTCCTCGACCTACGGGTACAAGCGCGCAACCGCGGATTTCAATTCGCAGGTCATCTCCAGCGGGGCGGGAATCTATTCGGCGGGCGGGGTTCGCGCCACCACCCAGCGGCTGATCACCGAACGCGGTCCGTTGATCTCGACATCGAATTCCACCGACATCGCCGTCAATGGGCGGGGAATGCTTCCGGTGACCAACTCTGTTTCGCTGCAGGGCAATACCGGAAACTATCCGATGATGCTGATGACCACCGGCTCTTTCAGACCGAACGCCGATGGCATCCTGACGACAGAATCGGGCATGGTCCTTCTGGGCTGGCCGGCCAACGTGGACGGGACCGTGCCAAGCTACCCGCGTGACACCGTGGCCGGGCTGGAGCCCGTCAAGGTGAACGTGAACCAGTTCGCGGGCGATCCGACCACGCAGTTGTCGCTGGGTGTAAACCTGCCGGCAACCGAAACAATGGCCGGGGCCGCCGGGACGCCGCAAAACCTTTCGGTCGAATATTTCGGCAACCTCGGGACCTCCGAAACGCTGAGCGTGAATTTCACGCCAACCGTTCCGGCAACCGGGGCATCGAACACCTGGACCATGACCATCTCGGATTCAGCCTCGGGCGGTGCGGTGGTCGGACAATACACACTGGTTTTCGACGCAACCCAGGCCAATGGCGGAACCCTGGCATCGGTCACCACCGTATCCGGCGGGGCCTACAACCCGACCACGGGGTCGGCCACGCTGGCGCTTGGCGGTGGACCGCTGGACCTGAACATCGGCGCCATCGGCGATCCGGCAGGAATGACGCAGCTCTCCGACAGTTTCGCGCCTGTCTCGATCGTGAAGAACGGCTCTCCCGTCGGAAACCTGACTTCGGTCGAGGTCGATCTGAACGGCCACGTCAACGCTGTCTACGACATCGGCTTCACGCGGACGATCTATCAGGTTCCGCTGGTCGATGTGCCAAACCCCAACGGTCTGATTTCCCTGAACAATCAGGCCTACCAGATTTCGCCCGACAGCGGGCCGTTTTTCCTGTGGGATGCCGGCAACGGGCCGACCGGTGAGGTTGTCGGCTACTCGCGCGAAGAATCCGCAACCGATGTCGCGGCGGAGCTGACGCAGCTGATTCAGACCCAGAGGGCCTATTCGTCCAACGCCAAGGTCATTCAGACCGTTGACGAGATGCTGCAGGAAACCACCAATATCAAACGGTAACGGACGCGCCGGCAGGTCAGGATAACCCATGAGCATCTCAGGCGCACTTTCCAATGCCCTTTCCGGCCTGACGGCGGCATCGCGCTCGGCCGAAATCGTCTCCGAAAACGTCGCCAATGCGCTGACCGAAGGCTACGGCCGGCGCAAGATAGAACTGGCAGCGCAGGCTCTTGGCGGAAATGGCGCCGGGGTCACGGTCAACGGTGTCGTCCGCCAGGTGAACGAACCGGTTATCGCCGAACGTCGCCTGGCCGATGCCGCACTTGGCAATGCCGATACGACGGCCACCTTTTTCGGCGATCTGCAGCGTGCGCTCGGGCTGCCCGACGACCCTGCCTCCATAACCGGACGGATAGACAAACTGGAAGCAAGCCTGATCGAGGCGGCAAGCCGGCCCGATTCGCAGGCACGCCTTCAGGCCAGTGTCACCGCCGCAAAGGGGCTCGCCGGAAAGATCAACGCCGCCTCTCGGGAAATCCAGGACTTGCGCCTGTCCGCAGATCGGCAGATTTCCGGGTTGGTCGATACCCTGAACACCGGACTGACCCGGATCGAAGACCTCAACCACCAGATCAGGATTCAGCTGGGCAGTGGCAGCAACGCAGCCGCGCTCATGGACCGCCGACAACAGGAGATCGACCGGATTGCGGAAATCGTCCCCCTGAAACAGGTCCCGAGGGAGGGCGGCCAGGTCGCGCTCTACACCAACGGCGGTGCGATTCTTCTGGACG
>JALSRF010000210.1 GCA_026984895.1 Paracoccaceae bacterium | reverse complement strand
GTCGAAGGCGTGTTCTCCATGTGGTATGGCAAGGGGCCGGGGGTGGACCGTTCGGGCGATGCGCTCAGGCACGGCAACGCCTATGGCACGTCGGCGCGCGGCGGCGTGCTCGTGGTTGCCGGCGACGACCACGGCTGCGTCAGCTCGTCGATGCCGCATCAGTCGGACGTGGCCTTCATGGCCTGGTTCATGCCGACGCTCAATCCCGCCAGCGTGGCCGAGTTTCCGGCCTTTGGCGAATACGGCTTCGCGCTGTCGCGGTTTTCCGGCACATGGGTGGGCTTCAAGGCGGTTTCCGAAGTGGTCGAGGGCGCGGCCTCTTTCGAACTGGCGCCGTTTCGCCGCTTCGTGCTGCCGGAAATCGAGGTGCCGCCCGGCGGGCTGCATGTGCGCGCGGCCGACCTGCCCAGCCCCGAGATCGAGACCCGCATCCGCCACAAGTTGCGCGCGGTGCGTGCCTTTGCCGAGGCCAACCCCATCGACCGGCCCATCTACGACATCCCGGGCGCGGTCTACGGCATCGTGACCACCGGCAAGGCGCATCTCGATCTGATGGAGGCGCTGCGCCTGCTTGGCCTGGACGAAAGCGCCTGCCGCAGGCTCGGCATCGACATCTACAAGGTCGGCATGGTCTGGCCCCTGGCCCGGCGCGCGGCGCTGCGCTTTGTCAGCGGCAAGCACGAGGTGCTGGTGGTCGAGGAAAAGCGCGGCATCATCGAAAGCCAGTTCAAGGAGTATTTCTACGACTGGCCCGGCGACAAGCCCCGTCGCATGGTGGGCAAGTACGACAGCCGTGCACAGCCGCTGATCCCCTGGACCGGCGAACTCGACCCGCTGATGCTGGCGCCCCTGGTGGCGGCGCGCCTGGAGCGCTTCTTCCCCGAAGAACGGCTGGTCGAACGCGCCCGCGCGCTGTGCCGGACGCCGGCGCGCCCGGTCGCGGTTCCCGGGGCCACGCGCAGGCCCTATTTCTGCTCGGGCTGCCCGCACAACACCTCGACCAGGGTGCCCGAAGGCTCGACCGCGGCCAGCGGCATCGGCTGCCATGTGATGGCAAGCTGGATGGGGCGCAACACCGTCGGCTATGCCCAGATGGGGGGCGAGGGGGTGCCCCATGTGGCGGCCTCCCTGTTCACCGGCGCCCCGCACATGTTCCAGAACCTGGGCGAGGGCACATGGTATCATTCGGGCAGTCTGGCGATCCGCCAGGCGGTGGCCGCCGGGGCCAACATCACATACAAGATCCTCTACAACGATGCCGTCGCCATGACCGGCGGCCAGCCGGTTGACGGCCCGATCAGCGTGCAGGGCATTGCGCAGACCTGCCGGGCCGAAGGCGTCGAGCGGATCGCGCTGGTGTCGGACGATATCGGCGCCTTCCGGCGCGCCGATTTTCCCGCCGGAACCACCTTTCACGACCGCGCCGAGATGGATGCGCTGCAGCGCGAGCTGCGCCAGGTGGTCGGGGTGTCGGTGCTGATCTATGCGCAGGCCTGCGCCACCGAAAAGCGCCGCCGGCGCAAGCGCGGCCAGGTGCGCGAACCGGCGCGCTTTGCCTATATCAACGCCACGGTCTGCGAAGGCTGTGGCGACTGTTCGGTGCAAAGCAACTGCCTGAGCGTGGAGCCGCTGGACACCCCGTTCGGACGCAAGCGCAGGATCAACCAGTCCAGCTGCAACGGCGATTTCACCTGTCTTGACGGATTCTGCCCGGCATTCGTCACCGTCGAGGGCGGTGCGCGGCGCCGGCCCCGGGCGGCGCTGGAGCGCGGCGCGCTTGTCGCCGGGCTGCCCCGCCCCCGCAGCGCGCTGCCGCCGCAGCGTCCGTTCGACCTGCTGATAACCGGGGTCGGAGGGACCGGCGTGGTCACCCTCGGGGCGCTTGTCGGCATGGCGGCGCATCTGGATGGCCTGGGCGTATCGGTTCTGGATTTCACCGGCTTTGCGCAGAAGTTCGGCACCGTGCTGAGCCATGTGCGCCTGGCGCGGGCGCCGGACGCGCTGAACCAGATGCGAATCGCGTCGGCCTCGGCCGATGCGGTGATCGGCTGCGATGTGGTCGTCAGTTCGTCCGAGGTCGCGTCAAGGCACTACCGCGCCGGGACGCGCATGGCGCTGAACCTGGCGCAGATGCCGACCGGAGATCTCGTGCTCGAACGCGACGCGACGCTCGATGTCGCTCGCCGGCGCGCGGAAATCGCCCGGGCGCTGGGGCCCGAAAACCTGGACGCGTTCGATGCGCATCGCCTGGCCGAACGCTTCCTGGGCGATACGGTCTTCGGCAACATCGTTTTGCTGGGGCACGCCTGGCAGCGCGCTCTGGTACCGGTGTCGCTGCGCGCGCTGGAACGGGCGATCGAACTGAACGGCGTCGCGGTCGAGGACAACCTGCTGGCCCTGGCCATCGGCCGCTGTCATGCCGGCGCGCCGGCGCGGCTGGACGAACCGGCCGGTGGCTCGCAGGCGGCCGCGGCGCAGGCGCAGGCGAGGGCACAGGCAGGCGCACCGGAGGGTGCGGCGCAGGCGCAGGCGGGCGCACAGGGCGCGGCCACAGACCGGGCGGCCGAGGATGGGGCGGTGCCGCTGGACGAACTGGTCGCGCGCCATGTGGCGTATCTGGGCGAATACCAGAATGCCGCTTATGGCGCGCGGTATCAGCGGCGCGTGGCGGCCCTGCGCGCGGCGCTGCCCTTCGCCTCCGGGGAGATGTTGCGCACGGCGGCCACCAACCTGTTCCGCTTCATGGCGGCAAAGGACGAATACGAGGTCGCGCGCCTGCTCAGCGCACCGGAATTCGGCGCCGAACTGGCGGCGGCGTTCAGCGGGCCGTTTGCGCTGCGCTACCACCTTGCCCCGCCGGGGCTGAGCCGCACCGCCGCCGGGCGCGACCGCCCGTCGAAACATGCGTTCGGGCGGGCCATGGGGCTGGCGCTTCCGGTGCTGGCGCGGTTGCGGTTCCTGCGCCGGACCCCGTTCAACCCCTTTGCCTGGCATGCCGAAGCGCGGCTGCACCGGGCGACCTTGCGCTGGTATGAGGACCTGCTGGAGCGCGCCGGCGCGCAATGCGACGAGCGCACCGAAAGCGACTGGCACGCGATCCTTG
>JALSRF010000209.1 GCA_026984895.1 Paracoccaceae bacterium | reverse complement strand
CGATGAACCTGGGCGGCTTCGAGGTGCTGGCGCGCGCGCCGGCCGAGCTTGGCGTGATCGAAGCCAATCACCGGGCCTGGGCGCGCAGCGGCTCGTTTCGGCTGCGGGCGACGGCGGCTTCGGTGTTTCCGGTCTATACCGCGCTGACGCTGGTTCTGTGGGCGGTTCTGCTCTGGTTCGGGGACAGGCCGCTGGTGGCGCTCAGCCATGCCATGTCGGTGCTTTCGACCAGCGGCATTTCGCCCGTGGGCGGGCTGGCCGGCAACGGGGCGGGCATGGCCGGCGAGGCGGCGATCTTCGTGATGCTGATCTTTTCGGTATCGCGCCGCGCGCTGAGTTTCAGCCGGATGCCGCCCGGGGTGCTGACGCTTGGCCGCGATGCCGAGTTCCGCGTGGCGGCGGTGCTGATGATCGCGGTTTCGGGCCTGCTTTTCCTGCGCCACTGGATCGGGGCGCTGCAACTGGACAATTCGGACCAGGCGGTGCCGGCGCTGCGCGCCCTGTGGGGCACGGTGTTCACGGCGCTGTCGTTTCTGACCACGACCGGTTTCGAAAGCGAGGCCTGGGCGCAGGCGCGCGGATGGTCGGGGCTGGATTCGCCGGGCATGATCCTGATGGGGCTTGCGCTTGTGGGCGGCGGTGTGGCGACCACGGCGGGCGGGGTCAAGCTGCTCAGGGTGTTTGCCCTGTTCCGCCACGGCGAGCGCGAGATGGAACGCCTGGTCTATCCCTCTGCGGTCAGCGGCTCCGGGGCCCGGTCGCGCGGCCTGCATCGCAACGGCGCGCTTGTGGCCTGGGTCTTCTTCATGCTCTTCGGTCTGGCGCTGGTGACGGTGACGGTGCTGCTGGCCGCCGACGGCGTGGTCTTCGAAAACGCGGTTGCCCTGTCGGTCGCGGCGCTTTCGACCACGGGGCCGGTGCTGCAGGTGGCCGCCAGCGGCCCGGTCAGCGTCGCGGCGCTGGGCGCATTTTCCAAGATCGTGCTGGCCGTGGCGATGGTGCTCGGACGCCTTGAGACGCTGGCGATCATCGCGCTGTTCAACCCGGATTTCTGGCGGCGTTGAGGGTTTGAGGACACGCTGTTTTCAGATCGGAAACAATCGGCGATATTAGGGCTGGAAAGTCCCGCGCGCTGCCCCCATACTCGCAGGCGGGAACAACGGCCTGCCGAAGAGGGGCAGAACGCAACGAAACCGCGCAACGAAAAGGCTTTTCAAATGGCTGGGGACAGACAGAATTTGCAGGATGCGTTTCTCAATCACGTTCGCAAGACGAAGGTGCCGGTGACGATTTTCCTGATCAATGGCGTCAAGTTGCAGGGCGTGATCACCTGGTTCGACAATTTCTGCGTGCTGCTGCGCCGCGACGGGCAATCGCAGCTGGTCTACAAGCACGCGATCTCGACGATCATGCCCTCGCAGCCGATCAGCCTTTACGAGGGCGAAGAGGCCCAGTGAGCCGGTCGCGCGCGCCGCTGACGCGCAGCTGGGTGCTGCACCCGGATATCCGAAACTCTCGGGAACGACCGGCCCCGGGCCCGGCGCTGGAAGAGGCCGTCGCCCTGGCCCGTGCCCTTGGCGGACTGTCGATCGAAGGGGCCGAGGTCGTGCCCGTCGCCCGTGTGCGCCCCGGGTATCTGTTCGGGGCCGGCAGCACCGAGGCGCTGAAACGCCGCCTGAAAGAGGCCGCGATCGAACTGGTGCTGGTGGACGGGGCGCTGACGCCGGTTCAGCAGCGCAACCTGGAGGACGCCTGGGGGGTGAAGCTGCTGGACCGCACCGGGCTGATCCTGGAAATCTTCGCCGAACGCGCGCGCACCCGCGAGGGTGTGCTGCAGGTGGAACTGGCGGCGCTCAGCTATCAGCGCACGCGCCTGGTGCGCGCCTGGACCCACCTGGAACGCCAGCGCGGGGGGCTGGGGTTCGTCGGCGGGCCGGGCGAAACGCAGATCGAGGCGGACCGGCGCGCCATCGACGAGGCGATCAACCGGATACGTCGCCAGTTGGCGAAGGTCACCAGGACCCGGGCGCTGCACCGTGCGGCGCGGGCCCGGGTGCCGTTTCCGGTGGTTGCGCTGGTGGGCTACACCAACGCCGGCAAGTCCACCCTGTTCAACCGGCTGACCGGGGCCGGGGTAACGGCGCGCGACATGCTGTTTGCCACGCTTGACCCGACGATGCGCGCGCTTGCGCTGCCGTCCGGGCAGAAGGCGATCCTTTCGGACACGGTCGGCTTCATCTCGAATCTGCCCACGCAGCTGGTCGCGGCCTTTCGTGCCACCCTGGAAGAAGTGGTGACGGCCGATGTCATCGTGCACCTGCGCGACATTTCCCACCCCGACAGCGCCCGCCAGGCGCACCAGGTCGAACACATCCTCGACGAAATGGGCGTTGCGCAGGACACGCCGCGCCTGGAACTGCTGAACAAGCTGGACCTGCTGGACGCCGAAGAGCGCGCGGCGCTTGCGCGGCGCGCCGCGCGCCAGCCGGGTGTCCTTGCCATATCGGCGCGCGACGGCACCGGGATCGCAGCCTTTCTGGAGGCCCTCGGCCAGGCCCTGGCCCCGGCGCGCGAACAGGCCGAAATCCGGCTGGGCCATGGCGAGGGCCGCAAGCGTGCCTGGGCGTTTTCCCAGGGGATCGTGGAGGACGAACGACACACCGAAGACGGCCCTGTGCTGCAGGTTCGCTGGAGCGCGCTGCAGAAGAAACGGTTTCACGAACTCTAGGCGGCGCCTTCGCCTGGAGGAGCGGTTGCGTTTCGGGCCTTTCGCCGTTTTCTTTCGGCGCCTTGTCGGGGCGATGTCAGGGCGGCCACCCCCTTGCGCGCGCCCCGTGCCCGCGGCCTGTCGCGCCAGATCGCGCCGGCCTTGCCGGGCGCCCATGGCCCCCATGCGCCCCATGGCCCCCATGGCCCGGCAGGCGCGCGCGCCCCGGGGCATCTGCGCGGGCATCCACGCGCCCGCCTGCGCCGTGTCCTGTCCTGTGCTGCGCTGCGCCAGTCCCGTCATCTGCAACGGGCGCCTTGTTGCGAAACCGGCCGGCCGCATGCGTGCGCGCGGCGGTTTGCCCGGCAAGGCAGGGCGGGGCAAGGCAGGGCAGGGCAGGGCAAGGGAGG
>JALSRF010000208.1 GCA_026984895.1 Paracoccaceae bacterium | reverse complement strand
CGGGCGCGGCGGGCGATTTCGCGCACCCCGTCGGCTTCGGCCTCGATCCCCATCAGGCGGGCGCCGCGCGACACGATCTCGTGCAACTCGTCCACCGAGTAGAACTGCAGCCGCACCGGGATGCCGAAGCGATCGCGCAGCGGCGTGGTCAGCAGCCCCAGCCGGGTGGTCGCGCCGATCAGCGTAAAGGGCTGCAATTCGATGCGCACGGTGCGCGCCGCCGGGCCTTCGCCGATCAGCAGATCAAGCTCGAAATCCTCGAGCGCCGGGTAGAGCACCTCTTCCACCGCCGGGTTGAGCCGGTGGATTTCGTCGATGAACAGAACGTCGCGCGCCTCCAGGTTGGTCAGGATCGCCGCGAGATCCCCCGCTTTCGCCAGCACCGGGCCGCTGGTCATGCGGAAATTCACGCCAAGCTCGCGCGCGATGATCTGCGCCAGCGTGGTCTTGCCCAGGCCGGGGGGGCCGTGAAACAGCGTGTGATCCATCGCTTCGCCGCGCATCCGGGCGCTTTCGATGAAAACGCGCAGGTTGGCGCGTGCCTCGGGCTGGCCGATGAATTCGCCCAGCACCTGCGGGCGCAGCGCGCGGTCCTCGTCGCCGGGGCGCGGATCGGGGCGCAGGGTCGGGTCGGGTCCGCGCATCGCCTAGCCTTTCGGAGCCAGAAGCCGGAGCGCGGCGCGGATCAGATCCGGCGTGTCCGCCCCCGGCGTTTCGCCTGCCGCGCGCGCCACCGCCGCCGCCGCATCGCCCGGCGCATAGCCCAGGTTCCGCAGCGCCGACAGCGCTTCGGCCTGGGCGCCGCCGCCCGTGCCGCCGCCCGTGCCGCCGCCCGTGCCCCCACCCGTGTCACCGCCCGTGCCGCCGCCCGCCGGCGGCGCCGCCGCTTCGATCACCTCGTCTTCCCGGCGGTCCTGCCCGGCGGCCGGCGGCACCGTGCCACCCGCCGTGCCACCCGCCGTGCCACCCGGCGCCCCGGCGGCGGGCGCGCCGCCCATCGCCATCACCGCAGGCGCCTTGTCCTTCAACTCGTTCACCACGCGCTGCGCGATCTTCGGGCCCACGCCCTGCGCCGCCTTCACCGCGTTCCAGTCCCCCAGCGCGATCGCCCGGCTGACCCCGTCGGGGCCGAGCGCGCTCAGGATCGCCATCGAGGCCCTGGCGCCGATGCCCTGCACGCTCATCAGCAGCTTGTGCCATTCCTTTTCCACCAGCGTGGCAAAACCGAAAAGCTGCAGCAGGTCCTCGCGCACCAGCAGCGCGGTGTAGAGCGAAACCGCCTCTCCCGGCCCGGGCAGCGCCGCCAGGGTGCGCTGCGAGACATGCACGATATAGCCGACCCCACCCACGTCGATCAGAACGTGATCGTCGCCGCGATACTCCATCCGCCCCGAAAGCTTCCCGATCATGCGCTTGCCCTTTTCAGCGCCGCGTCCAGCCGGCCGGCGGACCGGGCGTGATGGGCGTGGCAGATCGCGATGGCCAGCGCGTCCGCCGCATCCGCCCCGGCAATCTCGGCCCCGGGCAGGTGCAGGCGCACCATGTGGGCGATCTGGCGCTTGTCGGCATGGCCGACACCGACCACCGTCTTTTTCACGGTATTGGGGGCGTATTCGCCGACCGCCAGCCCCGCGCGCGCCGGCACCAGCATGGCGATGCCGCGTGCCTGGCCAAGTTTCAGCGTGCCGGCGCCGTCCTTGTTGACGAAGGTCTGCTCGACCGCGGCGGTGTCGGGCGCGAAGCGCGCGACGATCCCGCTCAACTGGTCGAACAGGCTCAGGAGCCGTTGCGCCAGGTTGTCGCCGTCGGATCGGCACACGCCGTTGCCCACATGGGCAAGACGCGATCCCGACACGTCGATCACCCCCCAACCGAGGTTGCGAAGCCCGGGGTCGATTCCCAAAATGCGCATTGCCCTGCCCTGCCCGTGTTGCCTCTGTCTTCGCGTAGCACGAAAGGCGAACATCTGCCAGAGCTTGTTGCCTCCCCATGCCCCGGGCCGCCCGCGCCGGCGAAACGCCCGATCATCCCCTTGAACGCGGGGATGCGGAGATGGGGGAACGCGGGAGCGAAGGGAAAACGGAAGGAAGAGGACGGCGCGGCGAAAAGGAGCGCGCGAGGAAAGGGCCGGGGCGCCGGCCGGGCCAACGGCCCGACAAGGCGCCGAGGCGTCCGCACGAATGGTTCGGCGGCGCTCAGCCGGTGCGGCTTGCAACCATCCGGGCAACCGTGACGGTCACCGGATCGGCATACATGACATAGGCGCCAAGCTGCTCCATGCGGGAGCCGTTCAGCAGGTGCGCCACGCGCGCGTTGTAGTCCTGTTCGCCGATGCGCAGCATTACCAGGACCTTCAGTGCCAGGATCGTCGCCAGGCACAGAAACACCACCGGCACCACCGGAAAGCGAACCGGCGATCGCGGCTTGTTGATCAGAAGCCCGTCGGAATTCAGCCTCGTCACATAGCCACGCGCCAGGCGCCGGCGCTCACGTTCGATCCGCCGTACCCGCTGTGCAAACTGGATTTGCTGCCTATTCGCCATTTTCTACCTCGCCAAGCGTCGCAGGCCGTTGCCTTCGGTGGCTGTTGCTAGCACAAGATAGAAGCGAATGGGGCGGAAATAGGACAGCGCTGCCACATTTCGGACAATCGGCGGAATTCCGATCAATTGTGCATCAGCAGTGGTCATTCCGGCGCAATTCCAGGGTCGTCCAGTCCCCGATCTGCTCTTCAAACACCGCGGACAGGCCCGATTCGCCATAAATTCTCAGGATTTCGTCGGCCTGCCGGTTCAGGATTCCCGACAGGATGACCCGGCCGCCCGGCGCAAGCGAATCGGCAATCGACGGTGCCAGGTCGATCAGCGGCCCTTTCAGGATGTTGGCAAAAACCAGGTCGAAAGGGCGGTTTTCGGCCAGCACCGGATGCGCCAGACCCGCGGCGCGGATACAGCGGACCCGGTCCTCCAGCGCATTGGCGCGCAGGTTGGCTTCGGCCACCTGCACGGCCACCTCGTCGATGTCGCTGGCGATCACCACGGCATCGAAGACACGAGCCGCCGCCATCGCCAGCACCGCGGTGCCGCAGCCGATATCGGCCACGCGCGCCGGGCGGAAGTCGCCGGCCGCC
>JALSRF010000207.1 GCA_026984895.1 Paracoccaceae bacterium | reverse complement strand
GGTTTTGGCGGTTTCGGCGGTGTCGTGCCTCCGCGCGCCGCCGCTCCTTCGGACCCGGGCCGTGCGCCGCCATGATAGCGGCTTTGGCGGGCTCAGGGAACGGCGAATCGCTCCTTCATGAAAGCGGCCAGACGGGTCAGCCCTTCGGCGATGTCCTCTGGCGAACGCGCATAGGAAAACCGCAGCGTGCGCGCGCCCCGGGCCGGGTCGAAATCCAGCCCCGGCGTCACCGCGATGCCGGCGCTGTCAAGCAGGTCGCGCGACAGCGCCAGGCTGTCGTCGCTGTAGCGCGAAACATCGGCATAGATGTAGAAGGCCCCGTCGGGCGGCGCGATACGCTCCAGCCCGGCGGCCTTCAACCCGTCCAGCATCAGCGCCCGGTTGGCCCGATACTGCGCCAGGTTGGCCTGGCATTCGTCCTCGCAGTCAAGCGCGGCCAGGGCGGCGCGCTGGCTGACATGGGGCGCGCAGATGAACATGTTCTGGGCCAGCCGCTCGATCGTGCGCAGGTGGTCTTCGGGCACCACCATCCAGCCGACGCGCCAGCCCGTCATGCTGAAATACTTGGAGAACGAGTTGATCACATAGACATCGTCGCTGATTTCCAGCGCGCTGACGGCGGGCGCGCCGTATTCGATGCCGTGATAGATTTCGTCCGAGATGAAGGCCATGTTGCGCGCCCGGGCATGGGCGATCAGGGCCCGCATTGCATCGCGCGACAGCATGGTGCCCGACGGATTGGCGGGCGAGGCGACGATCAGCCCGTCCAGCGCCCCGCCCGCGACAGCCTCGAGATCCTCCGGCACCGGCTGGTAGCGGTTGCGCGCCGCGCAGGGCAGGCCGACCGGCACAAGGTCGAGCGCGCGCAGGATCTGCCGGTAGGAAGGATAGCCCGGCTCGCCAAGCGCCACCCGCGCCCCGGCATCGAAGAGCGCGGTAAAGGCCAGCAAGAAGGCGCCCGACGAGCCGGCCGTGACAACGATGCGCGCCGGGTCCAGCGCGATCCCGTGGCGGCGCCGGTAAAGCCCGGCAATCGCCTCGCGCAGTTCCGGCAGGCCAAGGGCGACGGTATAGCCCATCGGCTGATCGCGCATCGCGCGTTCCAGCGCGGCGCGCGCCCCGGCCGGCGCCGGGGTGGCGGGCTGGCCCACCTCCATGTGAATGATGCGCCGCCCGGCCGCCTCGGCCCGCGCGGCGGCGGCCATCACATCCATCACGATGAAGGGGTCAACCGCACTGCGGCGCGCGCGTTTCATCGCGCGCCCCCGGCGGGGGGGACGGCCGCCCCGGTCGCGGGCTCTGCCGCCGTCTCTGCCGCCGTCCCGGCTGCCGTCGCTGCTTCAGTCTCTGCCGCACGCGCGCGTGCCGCCTCGATACGGGCGGCTTCTGCCTCGACCTGGCCGACGATGTGATCAAGCATCTCGTCATTGCTCAGCTTGTGGCTCTGCCGGCCGCCCAGGTAGACCATGCCGTGCCCGGCCCCGCCGCCGGTAAAGCCGACATCGGTCATCAGCGCTTCGCCCGGCCCGTTCACCACGCAGCCGATCACCGACAGGCTCATCGGCGTCTTGACATGGGCCAGGCGCTCTTCGAGCTGCTCGACCACCTTGATCACGTCGAACCCCTGGCGCGCGCAGGACGGACAGGAAATGATGTTCACACCACGGTGCCGCAGCCCCAGGGACTTCAGGATTTCGTAGCCGACGCGCACCTCCTCCACCGGATCGGCCGACAGGCTGACCCGGATGGTATCGCCGATCCCCGCCCACAGCAGGCTGCCCAGCCCGATCGCGGATTTCACCGTGCCCGCGTTCAGGCTGCCAGCCTCGGTAATGCCCAGGTGCAGCGGCGCGTCCGTTGCCTCGGCCAGGGCCTGATAGGCCGCCGCCGTCAGGAACACGTCCGAGGCCTTCACGCTGACCTTGTAATCGTGAAAGTCATGGTCCTCGAGAATGCGGATGTGGTCCAGCGCGCTTTCCACCATCGCCTCGGGGCATGGCTCGGCGTATTTTTCCAGCAGGTGCCTTTCAAGGCTGCCGGCGTTCACCCCGATGCGGATGGCGCAGCCGTGCGCGCGCGCCGCCGCCACCACCTCCTGCACGCGCTCGGGCCTGCCGATGTTGCCGGGGTTGATACGCAGGCAGGCGGCGCCGGCCTCGGCCGCTTCCAGCGCGCGGCGGTAGTGGAAATGGATGTCGGCGACAATGGGCACGGGGCTTTCGGCGACGATCTCCCTGAGCGCGCGGCTGGCGGCCTCGTCCGGGATCGATATGCGCACGATATCGGCGCCGGCCTCGGCAGCGGCAAGGACCTGCGCCAGGGTGGCCCGCACATCGGAACTGTCGGTGTTGGTCATGGTCTGCACCGCGATCGGGGCGCCGCCGCCGATCGGCACGTCGCCCACCATCACGCGGCGCGACGGGCGGCGTTCGATGTCACGCCAGGGGCGGATGGGGTTGTGTGTCATCGTCGCCTCGACTGCCAATTGTTCCCGGACCCCGTCCAGATAAAGCCACCGGCGCCAGGAGACAACCGGCAACCGGATGCCGACGCCAGACGGCCGGCTGCGCGGCACCGGCCCTTGCGCCGCCAAGCCCGGAGCGGGGGCGGCGGCGCGGGCACAGCCGGGCAACCACCCCGCCCCCCGGGACGAGCCGCCCCGAAGAGCCGCCCTGAAAAGCCGTTCGAGCATCCCCCGCCCCGCGCGGCCGGCGACGAGCCGCAGCGCAACCGCCAGCAGCGCGACCGCCGGCCACCGGCGCCGCGCCCGTGTCCTGGCCCGTCTCCTGGCCCGTCTCCTGGCCCGTGTGCTGACCCGTGTGCTGACCCGTCCGTGAACCCGTCCTTGAACCGGGGCCCGCTGCCGGGCGATCGCGCGCCTGCGCCCCTGCCGGCCCCGGGGCCCTCACCGGACCGCGCCGGTTTGCGCCGGACCCGAGCGGCGTTCCGACGGTCCCGTTCGGAGGCTCTGAAATGGCCCTGAATCTGCCGATCCGGGCCGATCCGCACCAGGCCGACCCGCACCCGTCTGCACCCGCCGATCCGGGCCAAGCCGGGCCGGGCCGGGCCGGGCCGGGATCAGTCCTGTTGATCGGCCGCGCTGGCAAGATAGCGGGCCAGGTCGCTGTCCTTGG
>JALSRF010000206.1 GCA_026984895.1 Paracoccaceae bacterium | reverse complement strand
TGCTTGAACTGTCGCGAGGCTCCGGTTACCACGCGCCGGTCGGGTGATTAGCTCAGTTGGTAGAGCGCTTCGTTTACACCGAAGATGTCGGGAGTTCGAGTCTCTCATCACCCACCATTTTCGCCCCGCGTCCTTTCCGCCCGTGCCCTTTCCGCCCGCGTGCCTGCCTGCGCCGCTTGGGCGCGGGGCGTGGCGGGGCCGCTGCGGCGTGCGCGCGCCCTTGCCCGCCGCACCATTTGCGAGAGCGATCTCACGAAGGCACAACTTGTGCGGGTCCGTGCGCCCCGGCCGCGCGGCGGCGTCAGGGGCTGGCGCATTCCGCTGAGCATTCCGATGAATTGTAATTAAAATTCATGGGCTTCGCGTTGAAAGGAATATTCTCTTTGTTTTTGGTCAAGAATCGTTATGTTATTCAAATTCAACAAACAGAATGAAACATTCCGACGCGGATTTGGAGAAGCTGATGGCAGAAATCGTGATCTTGGGCGCAGGCATCGGCGGTGTGCCGATGGCATATGAGATGAAGGCAGAGCTTTCCCGCCAGGACAAGCTGACCGTCATTTCCAACACCCCCTATTTCCAGTTCACCCCCTCGAACCCCTGGGCGGCCGTGGGCTGGCGCTCCAAGAAGGACATCACCGTCGATCTCGCGCCGGTCATGCAGAAAAAAGGCATCGACTTCGTCTGCGACACCGTGACCAGGGTCGAGCCCGAGGCCAACAAGGTGCTGCTGGAAAGCGGGCGCGAGGTCTCCTATGACTTCCTGATCATCGCCACCGGCCCGGAACTGAACTTCGGCGCCATCGAAGGCCTGGGGCCCGAGGGGCACACCCAGTCCGTCTGCGCGATCGACCACGCCGTCGAGGCGAACGAGGCCTGGGAAAAATTCTGTGCCGATCCGGGGCCGATCGTGGTTGGTGCGGTGCAGGGTGCGTCCTGCTACGGCCCGGCCTACGAATTTGCCATGATCATGGATACCGACCTGAAGAAGCGCGGCATCCGCCACAAGGTGCCGATGACCTTCGTCACCGCCGAACCCTATGTCGGCCATCTCGGCCTGGGCGGGGTGGGCGACACCAAGGGGCTTCTGGAAAGCGAAATGCGCGACCGGCACATTCGCTGGATCACCAACGCCATGGTGGACAAGGTCGAAGACGGGCTGATGCATGTCACCGAACTGAACGCCAAGGGCGATGTCGAGAACAAGCACGAGCTTGAGTTCCGCTATTCGATGATGCTGCCGTCGTTTCGCGGCATCGCCGCGGTGCGCGACATCGAAGGCCTCGTGAACCCGGGCGGCTTCGTCATCGTGGACGAGCATCAGCGCAACCCGAAATACAGGAATATCTATGCCGTTGGCGTGTGCATCGCCATTGCCCCGCTTGAAAAGACGCCGGTTCCGGTGGGCGTTCCCAAGACCGGCTACATGATCGAAAGCATGGTCACCGCCACCGCCCACAACATCGCCGAGGAACTGCGCGGCAAGGAGCCCACCCACGAGGGCACCTGGAATGCCTTCTGCCTGGCCGATTTCGGCGACAGCGGCGTGGCCTTCATCGCCGAACCGCAGAACCCGCCGCGCAACCGCAACTGGGCGAGCGACGGAAAATGGGTGCACTGGGCCAAGATCGGGTTCGAAAAATACTTCATCCGAAAGGTCAAGAAGGGCCAGTCCGAGCCCTACTTCGAAAAGGCGGCGATGAAGATGATCAAGATGACCCGCCTGAAGGGATGATCGGGCCGGCCGCGGCCGGCCGTCCGCCATGAACGGAGGCGCCGCGGCGCCGATCCGCGGCGCCTTTTGCTGCCCGTCATGGACATGTTGCGCCCGCGCGCAGGACCCGGGCAGAGTTTATTTCGCTTATCGCGCGCGAACCGCTTGACTGGCGCAGATGGCGGCCCTAAAACCGCGCTCACGTCGCCGCTGTGGCGGCGGCACGTTCAGATGCGCGGTTGTAGCTCAGTTGGTTAGAGTACCGGCCTGTCACGCCGGGGGTCGCGGGTTCGAGTCCCGTCAACCGCGCCATTTTCCCCGCCCCGCCGTTTCCGCCGCCCACCCGGGCCCCGGCCCGCGGCCTCGCCGTTTCTGCCGCCCGGGCCCCGGCCCGCGGCCCCGTCGTTTCTGCCGCCCGGCCCGCCCCGTGTGGCCCCGCCGGACCGCCGTCCTGGCGCTGTACGCCTGGCTTGCGCGCCTGCGCGCCGCCGCACTCCTGGGCATCCGCCCCCGCCCGCGCCGCGCCGTGCCCGTTTGCAAGGGCGGCGGCCGAACGCCGGGTCGCCGCGCCGCGCCCCGGTGCCAGGGCCTTGCCGGGGCCGCGGCTTCGGGCCTGCTCCCGGGCGCGCCAAAACCGCGCAGCTTGCCTGTCGCGCCTTGAACCTGCCCGCGCGCACGCCATTTAGGCCCCATGAAAATTCTTGATGAAATCCCGCTCTGGTTTGCCCTTGCGCTGGCGCTGAGCCTCGGCCTGGCCCCGTTTTCACCGGAGCCGCATGTGGTCGAAAAACTGCGCATGCTCGTGGCCGGTCAGCTTGTGCGGCCGCTGGACATCTTCGACCTGGCGCTGCACGGCCTGCCCTGGCTGCTTCTGGCTGCCAGGCTCGGGCGCCTGTTCGGGCGCCGGCGCGGGCGGGGCGGTCGCACGGAGGAATGATGCTGGCGTTTCTGGACCAACTGCCGCTGAGCTATGCGCTGATCGGCGCCGCAACCCTGGGGCTGGCACCGTTTTTCCCCGAGCCGCATATCGTGGAAAAGCTGAGGATGCTCAGGGCCGGGACGCTGAAGCGCCCGCTGGACATCTTCGATCTTCTGCTGCACCTGGCGCCGTTTCTTCTGCTCGGAGCCAAACTTGCCCGGATGGCCATGGGCGGGCCAGCCTGATCCCGGCCTCACCGGCGCGAAAGAAACCGGACGCCGCTGCCGCCGCTGCCTCCGACGACGCCGCCGCCGCCCACACCGTCGCCCGTCATGTCCCCGACAGTCCTGTCGCCACTGTCGCGATACAGCGGCCGAGCCCTGCGGGCGATCTGCGTGGTGGCGTCGCGACGCTTATGGCAGCGTCGAGACGCTTGCTGAGCGTATGATACTCGCCAGCCCTGAGCCCGCCGGCAACGGGGCAGGGGGCAATGGGCGGCACACGCATCGCAG
>JALSRF010000205.1 GCA_026984895.1 Paracoccaceae bacterium | reverse complement strand
GATGCCAAGCGTTCCGGTGCAGAACTCTTCGCCCAGGGTCCACTGGTTGAACACGAACCGGATGTCGAACGCGCTTGGCAGAGCCGCTTCGATCTTGTCCAGTTCCGCCTGCCCGAAGCCGTGGCCGACAAGCGCCGTGTGGTTGATCCCCGGCGCGTTGCCCATGGTGGCGTGGCCCACCGCATAGGCGATGATCTCCTCGATCTCGGCCGCGCCATAGCCCAGCTTTTCCAGCGCCGCCGGAACCGAGCGGTTGATGATCTTGAAATAGCCGCCACCGGCCAGTTTCTTGAACTTCACCAGCGCGAAATCCGGCTCGATCCCGGTGGTGTCGCAATCCATCACCAGCCCGATCGTGCCCGTGGGCGCGATCACCGTGGTCTGGGCGTTGCGAAACCCGTGCTTTTCGCCCAGCCGCAATGCCTCGTCCCAGGCCGCCCGGGCCAGTTCGCCCAGATCCGCCTGCGGGCAGTTGGCGTGATCGAGCGGCACCGGTTTCACCGCCAGCCCCTCGTAGCCCTCGGTTTGCCCGTGGGCGGCGCGGCGGTGGTTGCGGATCACCCGCAGCATGTGTTCCGCGTTGCGCTCATAGGCCGAAAACGGCCCCAGTTCGCCGGCGATCTCGGCGCTGGTGGCATAGGCGACCCCGGTCATGATCGCGGTGAGCGCGCCGGCCATGGCGCGGCCCTCGTCGCTGTCGTAACCCAGCCCCATGTTCATCAACAGCCCGCCGATATTGGCATAACCCAGCCCCAGCGTGCGGAAATCGTAGGACAGCTGCGCGATTTCCTTCGAGGGGAACTGCGCCATCGTCACGCTGATTTCCAGCGTCAGCGTCCACAGCCGCACCGCGTGCATGTATTCGTCGGCCTGAAACGCCCCGTCCCTGAGGAAGGTCAGCAGGTTCATGCTTGCCAGGTTGCAGGCGGTGTCGTCCAGGAACATGTATTCCGAACACGGGTTCGAGCCGCGGATCGCCCCGTCTTCCGGGCAGGTGTGCCAGGCGTTGATCGTGTCGTGATACTGGATGCCCGGGTCCGCGCAGGACCAGGCGGCGTGGCCGACCTGTTCCCACAGATCGCGCGCCTTGACCACCTTGGCCACCTTGCCGTCGGTGCGGTTCACAAGCTCCCAGTCGGCATCGTCGCGCACCGCCTGCAGAAACGCATCCGTCACCCGGACCGAGTTGTTCGAGTTCTGCCCCGAAACCGTCGAATAGGCGTCGCTGTCCCAGTCGGTGTCATAGGTGGGAAACTCGATGCTGGTATAGCCCTGGCGCGCGTAATCCAGCACGCGTTTGACGTAGTTTTCCGGGATCGCGAGCTTTTTCGCCGCCCGGATTGCTGCCTTCAGGGCGGGGTTTCTGGCCGGGTCCACCGCGTCCTCGGTCGCGCCGTCCCAGGCGCGAATCGCGGCGAAGATCTCGTTCAGCTGGCGCTCGTGCATCTTCGAGCCGGCCACGAGGCTGGCGACCTTCTGTTCCTCGATCACCTTCCAGTTGATGAAATCCTCGATATCCGGGTGATCCATGTCGCAGATCACCATCTTGGCGGCGCGCCGCGTGGTGCCGCCCGACTTGATGGCGCCGGCTGCGCGATCGCCGATGCGCAGGAACCCCATCAGGCCGGACGACTTGCCCCCCCCAGACAACGGCTCGCCATCGGCACGCAGGGAGGAAAAGTTCGTGCCCGTGCCCGAGCCGTATTTGAACAGCCGCGCCTCGCGCACCCACAGGTCCATGATGCCGCCCTCGCCCACGAGGTCGTCCCTGACCGACTGGATGAAGCAGGCATGCGGCTGCGGGTGTTCATAGGCGCTTTTGGAGCGCGTCAGCTTGCCGGTCCTGTAATCCACATAGTAATGCCCCTGGCCTGGCCCGTCGATGCCATAGGCCCAGTGCAGCCCGGTGTTGAACCACTGCGGGCTGTTGGGGGCGCCGCGCTGGGAGGCCAGCATGTGGCGCATCTCGTCGTAATAGGCGCGCGCGTCCGCCTCGCTGCTGAAATAGCCGCCCTTCCAGCCCCAGTAGGCCCAGGCCCCGGCAAGCCGGTCGAAGACCTGGCGCGCGCTGGTCTCGCCGGTGCTGCGCCGCTCCTCGGGCAGTTCGGCCAGGGCCTTTTCGTCGGCGACCGAGCGCCACAGGAATTCGGGCACGCCCTTTTCGCGCACCCGCTTGAGGCGCGCCGGCACGCCGGCCTTGCGGAAATATTTCTGCGCGATGACGTCCGAGGCCACCTGGCTCCAGCTTGCCGGAACCTCCAGATCGTCGAGACGGAACACCACCGTTCCGTCGGGATTGCGGATTTCGCTGGTCGTGCGGGTGAATTCGATGCCGGTATATGCGTCCTTGCCTGCCCTGGTGAAACGACGTTCGATTTTCATTTTTTCAACATGCCCCGTGCGTGATCGTTATGTCTGGTCTTGTGCGTTGCTTCGCGTGACGAGCGCTTTCGTCTTGTCGCGAAAGGCGCCGCCGTGTCGCCGACCCGGAAAACGGCCGCAAGAGAGCCCTCAGCGCGCGCCGTCCTGCGCCCTGACTGATGCCGTTTCCCGAAGGTTCCGGGTTCCCGAAGGTTCCGGGGGCTCGGCGTGAACTCCTGGTTTTTGACCGCCTCCCGTCCAGAGCGCCCGATCCAGCAGCATCAAATCCAGAGCACCTCTTCCAGAAATTTGCGGCACTCAACGGTCTGAGATACTAAATCTTGCGGTCTGTCCGTCAGCCCCTACAAATTGGCGTAGGTGACCCCCGCTGGTCAACGGGAATTTTCATCTTTTTTTCAGATTTTCCTGTTGACCCGCGTCCCGGTTTTTGCCGCGCCGGATTAACCTTTTGATTCACCCGGGGCGGCGGTTTCGGGCATTCGGAGGCGATTTTGCCTTGGGAACGGCCAATTTAGCGCCGGAAACTCACCAGGCGATCGACGGGGGCCACAGCCGCGCCGGCGATGCCGGCAAAATCCGCACGAGATTTCGCCATTCGAATCCGGGGCGCAAAACCGCATCTGCCCGCCGGCCGGAGAATCACCTGCGCCGGGCCGCAGCCCGCGCGCGCCAGCGGCAAGGCGGATCATGGCGGGGCAAGGCGGCGCTGCGCGCAGGCTGGTCGGGGCGGCGAGATTCGAACTCACGACCCTCTGTTCCCAAAACAGA
>JALSRF010000204.1 GCA_026984895.1 Paracoccaceae bacterium | reverse complement strand
CGACGGCGCCGCCGGCGTCCATTTCCTGGACGGCGACGCGGTGAAGAACATCCCCGCCGTGCCGGTCAGGGCGGTGGATACGCTGGGCGCGGGCGATGTCTGGCATGGCGCCTTTGCGCTGCGCCTTGGCGAGGGGGCGCCGGAGCGCGAGGCCATGCGTTTTGCCAATGCGGCGGCGGCGCTGAAATGCACCCGGCACGGGGGCGGTGCCGGGGCCCCCGGGCGCGACGAGGTCGAGCGCCTGCTGACGACATGAGCCCCGCGCGCCCCCGTGCCCCCTCAGGGCCGGGCGCCTGGCGCCCCCGCCAGCCCCGATGTCCGGCCTGTTTCTGCCGGCGCCTCGGGCCGCTCTGGCCGCTCTGGCGCTTGTGGCCCCGCCGGCCCGGCGGGCCGTTTCAACAGATCGGCGAAGCGCTGCCGCAGCAGGGCCAGTTTCGGTTCGATATAGGTCTGGCAGAAGGGCCTGTCGGGGTCGGTGGCGAAATAGTTGCGAAACCGCTCGTCCGAGTCCCTGAAGCCGCGATGGGGCAGGACGCGGGTCACGAAATCCGCGCCGGTTTGCGTCGAAATCCGGGCAAGGCTTTTGGCGGCGCGGGCGCGTTGCGCGGAGCGCGGCAGATAGATCGCGCTGCGGTATTTGCCGCGCAGCTTGTGGCGCGAGGTGCTGGCATGGGTGGCCAGATGCACCGCGATGATGTCGTCGAGCGACAGCCTGCCGGGGTCGAATTCCAGATCGACGGCTTCCGACCATGTATGGTCGGGCGGATCGGAACGCGCAAAGCCCTGGCGCACGCAGCACACGCCGCCAAGCGCCTGGAAAACGGCCTCGGTGCACCAGTGGCAGCCGCCGCCAAGGGCAAGGCGCTGCATCGGGTCAGCCCTCGACGGGCACCTGGCCCTGGGCCAGTTTCAGTCGGGTCCAGAGGTTCATGTTGATCACGATGGCGGCGATCTCGGCAATCTCGCCTTCGCTGAACAGGGCGCTCATGGCCTCATGCAGGGCGGGGAAGGCGGCCACATCATAGGCAGTCAGCGCTTCGCAATAGGCAAGGGCCGCGCGCTCTTTTTCATCGAACAGCGTGCTTTCGCGCCAGGCGGCAAGATGGGCGATCTTTTCCGGGGCGATGCCCTGGTCGCGGGCGGCCTTGTCGTGCAGGATCAGGCAATAGGCGCAGGGGGTCATCTGCGCAACCCGCAGGCGCAGAAGCTGGGCCAGTTGCCCGTCAACCGACAGATCGGCGGTGTAGCCCACCGATTGCGCCATCTGCTTCGCGATGGCGTGGAACTCGGTCAGGTCCGGGTCAAACCGGGTGTTTTCAAAGCGGATGGTCACGGGGGTTCCTTTCCTGTGCTGTCTGGCGGGGTGCAGCCGGGCGCGGGCCCCGGGCGAATGCCCCGCCCGCCCATGCTGGCGGGCGGGGTATCCGGTTGTCGCATCACGCCCGATCGTCGGCCTTCGGCAGAACCCAGTCGGGCCGCTCGAAATGGCAGGTATAGCCGTTCGGGAACCGTTCGAGGTAGTCCTGATGCTCGGGCTCGGCCTCCCAGAAATCGCCGGCTTCCTTCACCTCGGTGCAAACCTTGCCCGGCCAGACGCCGCTGGCGTCGATATCGGCGATGGTGGCAAGCGCCACCTGGCGCTGGCTGTCGCTGGTGTAATAGATCCCCGAGCGATAGCTGCTGCCCCGGTCGTTGCCCTGCCGGTCGGGGGTGGTCGGGTCATGGATGCGAAAGAAGAACTCCAGCAATTCGCGATAGCTGATGGTTTCGGGGTCGAAGATCACTTCGACCGCCTCGGCATGGCTGCCGTGGTTGCGGTAGGTGGCGTTCGCCACATCGCCGCCGGAATAGCCGACCCGGGTTTTCACAACCCCCGGCAGCTTGCGCAGCAGGTCCTGCATGCCCCAGAAACAGCCGCCGGCAAGAATTGCGCGCTCGCTCATCGCCCGTCCTCCTCCACCTGGTCCAGGTAGGCGCCGTATCCGGCGGCCTCCATCTCGTCACGCGGGATGAAACGCAGGCTGGCCGAGTTGATGCAGTAGCGCAGGCCGCCCATTTCGGCCGGGCCGTCGGTGAAGACGTGGCCGAGGTGGCTGTCGCCATGGGCCGAGCGCACCTCGGTGCGTTCCATCCCGTGCGAGCTGTCGCGCCGCTCGACGATCATCTTGCGCTCGATCGGCCGGGCAAAGGACGGCCAGCCGCAGCCCGCATCGAACTTGGCCGAAGAGGCAAAAAGCGGCTCGCCCGAGACCACATCCACATAGATGCCCGGTTCGAAATGCTGGTCGTATTCGCCGGTATGGGGGCGCTCGGTGCCGCTTTGCTGGGTGACGCGGTATTGCTCGGGCGTCAGGGCCGAGACGGCTTCTTCGGTTTTGCGATACTTCATGCGGTTGACCATTGCTCCTGTCTTCTGGCTTCGGATGGCCCTTATCTGGTGATCGAGGCGCGGGTTTTCCAATAGCCTGTGGACATGGTTTCAATTCCTGACGGTGCGCGCAAGGGGGGCGGTGCCGGGGCGCCAGCGCCACCGCCACCGCCCGTGATTGATCATTCGGGAAGGGCGCTCAGCACCATGTCCTGGCCGCCGCGATGACAGCCGGTGCACAGCCCGACGCCGTTGCCGGGCCTCACCGGTGTTTTCGACGGGTCCTCGGTTGACAGGTATTCCGCCCAGAACCAGCCCTTGCCGCCGGCGCTGTCGGCATCGGTCTTGACCGATACGGCCCAGCCCAACAGGTTCTGCCCGTCGGGTTCGAACATCTCCTTCACGACGGCCGAGCCCTTGGGGTGGCTGGTGTTCCCCGCCTTCAGGGAGGCGGCCAGCGCGTCGGAAAAGAACACCCGGACGGGGCGCCCGGCGCGCGTGTGCGGACCGGCCGAGGGGTGCGGTTGCGCATCGGCCGTGGCAAAGTCCCGGTAGTCGCCGCGCTGCAGAAACGCGAACAGTTCCGCTTCATCGACGGGAACCGGGCTCATGACCGCGGGCGCCTGTTCCATCGGCATCGCTTCGGTTTTCTGCGCGCCGGCGGGCATCGCGCCGCCCGCGGCGCGCCATTTGCGTTTCGGGTCGTTGTCGCGCAGAACCGGGTAGAACTGCGTGAACACGAAATCGTCGCCGCCGTTGGCCTCGTGGCAGGCGTTGCAGCTTGCCGCC
>JALSRF010000203.1 GCA_026984895.1 Paracoccaceae bacterium | reverse complement strand
ATCTTCCTCGTGGTGGGGTGGGGTGAGGGGGTGGGGGGAAGGGAATAAATCCTCGGCCATCACTGATTCCGTCTCTTGCAGGAATCACTTTGCGTCGAATTTGGTTAACGGGGCGTGAACGCGGCGAAATTAATTGCGTCCGGCCGATTTTCTGGCCCTGACCGTTTGTCCCGCCACGCATTGCGGGCGGGACCGGGCCAGAGGGGGCCGGGCCAGGGGGGGTGGAACCGGCCACGGCGGGCGTGAACGCGGTGGTGAGACGGTTGCGCGCCGGATCGGCCCGCTTCTCCGGCACCGGTCGGTACGGCGGGTCAGCGCCCCCGCGCGACGCGCCACATCGCCCCGACATAGGCCATCGCACCGCCGATCAGCAGTGCCGCATTGATCAGTTCCGAGGGCAGCGCCAGATCGAAACGCAGGACCAGCGCATAGGTCGCAACTGCCGTGAGGGGGACCAGCACGGCCAGCGCATGGCGCGCCGGCCCGGGGGGCGCGCGCAATGCCTGCAGGCAGTCCGGGCTTCCGGCGGGGCGCAGCCTTTGGCCGCGTTTCAGCGTCGCGAATGTCAGCGCGATCAATGCCGCCAGCCCGGCCGAGCCGGGCAGGAATGCCAGCCCGGTCTGCACGAACAGCGCAACCGACAGGATGGCGACGATGCCGGTTTCCCACCTGCCGGGCAAAAAAGCGCGCGCGGCTGTCCGGTCGGCAAGGATCATCCCCGAAATCCACAGTCCGGCGGCGATGGTCGCCAGGCGCGCGAAGGCGCCCAGGCTCAGCGGTGCCGGCACGGTCTCGGCCGCGGCTCCCTGCCAGAACCAGCTTGCCCAGCCCCCCCAGAACGCGCCGAGCGCCATGAACGCCGCCACCAGGGCCGGCCAGGGCAGGCGCCGCATGGCCTGGCGCATGAGGTACCAGCCCAGCATCGTATCGACCGCGCCATGCCAGCCGATGCTCGGAAAGATCCAGCTGACGGGCGGCGCCTCGTGGGCCACCGGAACGACCAGCGCCTCTATGGCCCAGCCAAGGATGCTTCCGGCCAGGAACAACGCGGCCGGGCTGGAAACGGAAAAGCAGGCGAGGGTGATCAGGAACACATAGGCGAACAGGCTGTACCATCCGGCCATTTCGGCCAGCAGGACCGGCAACCGGCGTGGCCCGGCGTGGATCAGGCTTTCGACCGAGGTTTCGTTCAGGAAAAGATATTCCGAAAAGAACAGGAGAATGAGCGCCGTGCCAAGCACCGCGCCGATGCGTTCGCCAAGCGCTGCGAAGGTTCCGCGTGCGCGCCCTTCGTTCATGCGGGTGTATCGCCGGGGTCCCGCCCTTCGTCCACCGGCGCCGGCGGCACCTTGCCGGCGGGCTGCGGCGTCAGTTCCCTGCGCATCAGCAGGTGGGGAAGTTCGAATGGCCGGCCCTGTGCCTGCCGGTCCGGTGCCTGCCGGTCCGGTGTTTCCGGCATGAGCGGAACGATTTCGTCGCCGGCCCAGCCGTGGCGGGCAAAAAACGCGATCGCACGCCGATTGTGCGCGATCACATGCAGATGCGCCAGGCCCAGGCCCCGGGCCCGCAGCCGTGCCAGCGCGGCCGCCATCAGAACATCGGCCGGCCCGCCGCCGCGGGCGGTTTCGCATAGGTGGAACCGGGTGATCCACGCGCCGCGCAGCATGCAGAATCCGATCGGCTCGTCGGCCCGGACAAGCACGACGGTCTCGCCCAGACGGGCGCGCAGCCCCGAGGCGAAACTGTCGCGCTCGGGCAGGGCGCACAATGCGCGCGGGACATGGGCGGCATGGGCTTCGTGCCAGCCGCGGTGCCAGATGTCGGCGAGCGCCGGGATGTCCCCGGGTGTCGCATCGCGCGTCGTCGGCCGGGCCTCGGCCGCGCCGGCAGGCTGCGCCCCGGGCCGATGGCCGATCCGCTGTCCGCCCGCGGTGCGGTGCCGGGAGCGCGGCGCGCCGGCCGCGGGCTTCAGGTTGCCAGCGACAGCGCCGAGATCGTCGAGCACGCCCTGCGCGACGAGTTCGCCATGCAGCGAGCGTGCCGCGCCATCGCTGATGTTCAGCACCGATTTCAATTGTTGCGGCGTGCAGGCATCGTGCAGGCTTTCAAGGTATTTCGCCCAGTACAGGGCCCCCGAGGAAACCTCGATCGCGGGCGCGGCGGCGCCCGGGGAGGCCGCCAGCGGAGCGGCCAGGCCGCGCCCGGAAATGGCCGGCAGGGCCGGCAGCGCGAAAACCGCGGCAAGGCGCCGGGTGAATTGTCGTCTGTTCATGGGGCAACCCTACAGCGTGTTGCGCCCGTTGGAAACGGGCCGCGCCGGGGTGGGACAGCGCCGGGCCGGGACAGCGCCGGGGTGGGGCCGCGCCGGGGCGGGGCGTGTCGCGCCGCGCCATGCCCGGCCTCAGGCGGCCGCGCCGCCCACCGTCAGCCCGTCGATCAGAAGCGTCGGCTGGCCGACGCCCACCGGCACCGTCTGCCCGGCCTTGCCGCAACTGCCGATGCCCGGGTCCATGGCCATGTCGTTGCCGATGACGCGCACATGGCGCATGGCGGTGGCGCCGTCGCCGATCAGCGTCGCGCCCTTGACCGGCGCGCCGATTCGTCCGTTCTTCACCCGGTAGGCCTCGGTGCAGGAAAAGACGAACTTTCCGTTGGTGATATCCACCTGCCCGCCGCCGAAATCGACCGCATAGATGCCGTCGCGGACCTCGGCCACGACCTCTTCGCGAGATGCCTCGCCGCCCAGCATCACGGTGTTGGTCATGCGCGGCATCGGCGGGTGGGCGAAGCTCTGCCTGCGCCCGTTGCCGGTGGGCTCCACCCCCATCAGGCGGGCGTTCTGGCGATCCTGCATGAAGCCGACAAGCACCCCGTCCTCGATCAGCACGTTGCGCCGGCTTGGCGTGCCCTCGTCATCGAAACTGAGCGAGCCACGCCGGTTTTCGATGGTGCCGTCGTCGATCACCGTGACCCCCGGCGCCGCCACCCGTTTGCCCAGCAGCCCGGAAAAGACCGAGGTCTTCTTGCGGTTGAAGTCGCCCTCCAGCCCGTGGCCGACCGCTTCGTGCAGCAGGATGCCGGGCCAGCCGGAGCCCAGCGCCACCTCCATCACCCCGGCGGGCGCCGGTTCGGCGGCAAGGTTGACGAGGGCGATGCGCAGCGCTTCGCGGGCC
>JALSRF010000202.1 GCA_026984895.1 Paracoccaceae bacterium | reverse complement strand
GTTTTCGACGCTGCCGGGCTACGGGCTGGATTACTGGCCCAGGGACGCGAAGATCATCCAGGTGGACATGAACCCCGACCGGATCGGCCTGACCAAACCGGTGACGGTGGGCATTGCCGGTGATGCGCGCAAGGTGGCCGAAGCGATCCTCGCGCAACTCTCCGAGGACGCGGGCGACGCCGGGCGGCAGCAGCGCCTTGATACCATTGCGAAAACGAAATCGGCCTGGGCGCAGGCCCTGACCGGCATGGACCACGAACAGGACGACCCGGGCACCGACTGGAACGCGCGCGCGCGCGCCGACAAGCCCGAGGCCATGTCGCCCCGCCAGGTCTGGCGCGCGATCCAGAAGAGCCTGCCGAAAGAGGCGATCATCAGTTCCGACATCGGCAATGTCTGCGCCATCGGCAACGCCTACCCGACGTTCGAGTCCGGGCGCAAATACCTCGCACCCGGCATGTTCGGCCCCTGCGGATACTCCCTGCCCGCGATCATCGGCGCCAAGATCGGCCAGCCCGAAACACCGGTGGTGGGCTTTGCCGGCGACGGCGCCTTCGGCATCTCGATGAACGAGATGACAGCCGTGGGGCGCGACGGCTGGCCCGCGATCACCATGGTGATTTTCCGCAACTACCAGTGGGGCGCGGAAAAGCGCAACACGACGCTTTGGTATGACGACAATTTCGTCGGCACCGAACTGGACCCGGAGGTCAGCTATGCCGGCATCGCGCGCGCCTGCGGCGTGAACGGCGTGCAGGTGCGCACGATGGACGAGTTGAGCGAAGCGCTGGATCGCGCCGTGAAAGCGCAAATGGAAGCGGGCGAGACCACCTTCATCGAGGTGCTCCTGAACCAGGAAATGGGTGAGCCGTTCCGGCGCGACGCGATGACCAAACCGGTGGTGGTCGCGGGCATCGACCCCGCCGACATGCGCCCGCAAAAGGGCGCCTGAACATGGGCAAAACCGGGCCGGTGCTGGTGCTTAATGCCGGCTCGTCCTCGATCAAATTTGCGGTATTTGACGGCGGGCTGGAAGAGACCCTGGCCGGCAGCGTCGAGATCTGCCCAGAGGACAGCGCCCGGTCGCGGGGGGGTGCGAAGCGCCCGCCCGTCGGGGCGGACGGGCGCTGTCCGGCGGTGCCGCCGGACGGGGCCTCTGACCACGGGCAGGCGCTGGAAGTCATCCTGGGGCGGCTCGGGCAATCCGGCATCCCGGTTGGCGCGCTCGCCGGTGCCGCCCATCGCGTCGTCCACGGCGGCGCGCGCCTGACCGCGCCCTGCCGCATCACCCCCGATATCATCGCCGAGATCCGCGCCTGCATCCCGCTCGCCCCCTTGCACAATCCGCACAATCTGGCCGCCATCGAAACCCTTGCCGAAATTGCCCCGGACCTGCCGCAATTCGCCAGTTTCGACACGGCTTTCCACGCCACCAACCCGGAGGTCGCCCGACGGTTTGCGATTCCCGACGACTTGCACAAATCGAATATCCGCCGCTTCGGTTTCCACGGCATCAGCTACCGCGCGCTGGTTGACGGTTTTCCCGGCCCCCTGCCGGAAAGGCTGCTGGCCTTTCACCTTGGAAACGGCGCCAGCCTCTGCGCCATCCACAAGGGGCGCTCCGTCGCCACGACCATGGGCTATTCGCCGCTGGACGGGCTGACCATGGGCACGCGGCCGGGCAGCATGGATGCCGGCGCGGTGCTGGAAATTGTCGCCCGGCTGGGGCTGGAGGAGACCCGCGAAGTGCTGAACCGGCGCTCGGGCCTGCTGGCGCTTTCGGGGATCGGCCCCGACATGCGCGCGCTGCTGGACAGCGACGCGCCCGAGGCCGCCTTTGCCGTGGAACATTTCTGCTACTGGGCGGCGCGCCATGCGGGCAGCATGATCGCCGCCATGCAGGGCGTGGACGCCATCGCCTTTACCGGCGGCATCGGCGAAAACGCAGCGCCAGTGCGCGAACGCATCGTCGAACTGCTGGCCTGGAGCGGCGTCGCGCAGGCGGACATCCATGTGATCGCGGCCCGCGAAGAACGCCAAATCGCCGCCGATGCCCTGCAACTGATGCGTAAATAAGCCGCGCCGCGCAAAAAACTTCTCGAACATATGCAAAAACCAGAATAAAAGAACTCGACAAAGTTTCTGGGAGGAAGCCCCAAAATGAACAAACCGGTGCAGCCGATGCTGGATACCTCGCCCAGGGTGTCTGACGAAATCCGACAGACCACCTGCTACATGTGCGCCTGCCGCTGCGGCATCAACGTGCACATGAAAAGCGGCAAGGTCGCCTATATCGAGGGCAACCGGAACCACCCGGTGAACAAGGGCGTGCTCTGTGCCAAGGGTTCGTCCGGGATCATGCAGGTGAACGCGCCCTCGCGGCTGAAAAAGCCGCTGAAGCGCGTCGGCCCGCGCGGCTCGGGCGCCTTCGAGGAAATCGAATGGGACGAGGCGCTGGAGATCGCCACCGGCCACCTCAAGCGCCTGCGCGACGAAGCCCCTGAAAAGCTGGCATTTTTCACCGGCCGCGACCAGTCGCAAAGCTTCACCGGCTTCTGGGCCCAGGCCTATGGCACGCCGAACTACGCGGCGCATGGCGGGTTCTGTTCGGTCAACATGGCCGCCGGCGGCATCTACACCATGGGCGGCGCCTTCTGGGAATTCGGCCAGCCCGACTGGGACCGCGCAAAACTGTTCATGATCTTCGGCGTTGCCGAGGACCACGATTCGAACCCGATCAAGATGGGGCTGGGCAAGCTCAAGGCGCGCGGCGCCAAGGTGATCGGGGTGAACCCGATCCGCTCGGGCTACAACGCGGTGGCCGATGAATGGGTGGGAATCACCCCGGGCACCGACGGGCTCTTCATCCTGTCGCTGGCGCACGAGTTGCTGAAAGCGGGCAAGGTCGACCTGGACTATCTCGCGCGGTTCACCAACGCCCCGGTGCTGGTCAACAACGATCCCGGCAGCCCCGAGCACGGGCTGTTCCTGCGCGACAGGAACGGCAAGCCGCTGGTCATCGACCGCAAGACCGGCAAGCAGGCGGCGTTCGACAAGAAGGGCATCCAGCCCGACCTGGCCGGGCAACTGAAAAAGGGCGGCAAGACGCACCGCACCGTGTTTCAGATGCTGGCCGAACGCTACCTGTCGGACGCCTATGCGCCCGAAAACGTCGCCGAGCGCTGCGGCGTCCCGGCGCGCCAGATCAGGCGCATCGCCGCCGAGCTGGCCCATGTCGCCTTCGAAGAGGCGTTCGAGCTGCCGATCGAATGGACCGATTTTCGCGGCGACAAGCACAAGACGATGACGGGCCGGCCCGTCGCCATGCACGCCATGCGCGGGATTTCGGCGCATGCCAACGGGTTCCAGACCGCGCGCGCGCTGCATGTGCTGCAGATCCTGCTGGGCACGGTCGAGGTGCCCGGCGGTTTCCGCTTCAAGCCGCCCTACCCCAAGCCGGTCGAGGGCCACCCCAAGCCGCACGCGGGCCATGCGCCGGGCAAGCCGCTCGACGGGCCGCACCTGGGCTATCCGCTTGAGCCGGCCGACCTGCTGATCAACGAGGACGGCAGCGCAAAACGCATCGACAAGGCCTTTACCTGGGAAAACCCGATGTCGGCGCATGGGCTCATGCACATGGTGATCTCGAACGCCCATGCGGGCGATCCCTACAAGATCGACACGCTGTTCATGTTCATGGCCAACATGTCGTGGAATTCGTCGATGAACGTCACCGGCGTGATGGAAATGCTCACCGACAAGGACGAAAACGGCGACTACGTGATCCCGAACATCATCTACTCCGACGCCTATGCCTCGGAAATGGTGGCCTACGCCGACCTGGTGCTGCCCGACACCACCTACCTGGAGCGCCACGACTGCATTTCGCTGCTGGATCGTCCGATCTGCGAGGCCGACGCCATGGCCGACAGCATCCGCTGGCCGGTGATCGAGCCGGACCGCGACGTGCGCGCCTTTCAGTCGGTTCTGGTCGATCTGGGCGTGCGGCTGGGCCTGCCGGGCTTTGTCGATGAGGATGGCAAGGCGGTCTATAAGGACTATGCCGACTATATCGTGAACCACCAGCGCCGCCCCGGCGTCGGCCCGCTTGCAGGATGGCGCGGCAAGGATGGCAAGGGCGCGGGCCGGGGCGAACCGAACCCCCGGCAACTGGAACGCTATATCGAGAACGGTGGTTTCTTCATCCACCATATCCCCGAGCACGCCGCCTATTACAAGCCCTGGAACACGGCCTATCAGGACTGGGCGGTGGACAGCGGCCTTTATGACAAACCGGCGCCCTACCTGTTCCAGCTCTACAGCGAACCGCTGCGCAAGTTTCAACTGGCCGCCGAAGGCCACGGCGCACATCAGCCGCCCGAGCATCTGCGCGCGCAGGTGCAACTGGTGATGGACCCGCTGCCGGTGTGGTATCCGTCGGCGGGCGGGCTCTCATCGCCCCCCGACGGCGCCTCTTCGAGCGAAGAATTCCCGGTGCACGCGCTGACCCAACGCCCGATGGCGATGTATCACAGCTGGGGCACGCAGAACGCATGGCTGCGGCAGCTGCATGGGCGCAATCCCTTGTATCTGCCCACGAAAATCTGGGAACAGCATGGGTTCAAGGAGGGCGATTTCGCCCGCGTGACCAGCCCCCACGGCTCCATCGTCGTGCCGGTCGCCCACCAGGGCGGGCTGAACGACAGCACCGTGTGGACCTGGAACGCCATCGGCAAGCGCAAGGGCGCCTGGGCGCTGGCCGATGACGCGCCCGAGGCGACCAGGGGGTTCTTGCTGAACCACATCATCCACGAACTGCTGCCGCCCAAAGGCGACGGGCTGCGCTGGGCAAACTCCGATCCGGTTACCGGGCAGGCCGCCTGGTTCGACCTCAAGGTGAAGATCGAAAAGGCCGACCCGCCACCCGACGAAGCGCAGCCGCAGTTTGCGCCGATCGCCTCGCCGGTGGGTCGCGGGCCGAAGAACCTGGCATGGAAGGTGGGCAAATGACGGAACTTCCCCAAAGCACCGAGCGCAGCCTCGGTCTGGTGATCGACCTCGACACCTGCGTCGGCTGCCATGCCTGCGTGATCTCCTGCAAGGGCTGGAACACGGAAAACTACGGCGTGCCGCTTTCCGACATCGACGCCTATGGCGGCGACCCGCACGGCACGTTTCTGAACCGGGTGCATGCCTACGAGGTGCAGCCGCGCGACGGCGGCCCGGCCCAGACCGTGCATTTCCCGAAATCCTGCCTGCACTGCGAAGACGCGCCCTGCGTCACCGTCTGCCCCACCGGCGCCAGCTACAAGCGCGTCGAGGACGGGATCGTTCTGGTGAACGAGGACGCCTGCATGGGCTGCGGGCTGTGCGCCTGGGCCTGCCCCTACGGCGCGCGCGAACTGGACCAGCTGGCCGGCGTGATGAAGAAATGCACGCTGTGCGTGGACCGCATCTACAACGAGAACCTGCCCGAAGAAGACCGCATCCCCTCCTGCGTGCGCACCTGCCCCGCGGGCGCGCGCCACTTCGGCGACCTTTCGGACCCCGAAAGCGACGTGTCGAAACTGGTGGCCGAGCGCGGCGGCATGGACCTGATGCCCGAACAGGGCACCAGGCCGGTCAACAAGTATCTGCCGCCCCGGCCCAGGGACCGCGAGGACACCATTGATATCCTTGCACCTTTTCTCGATCCGGTCATCGAAGAACCCACCGGGTTCCTGGGCTGGCTGGACAAGGCGCTTGGCGCGGTATCCGGTGCAAACACTGACAAGAAGGGGGCCAGCTGATGCATCCCGCACCCAGCGTTATCCTGTTTTCCACCCTGTCCGGCATGGGCTTCGGCCTGCTTGCATGGCTGGGAATAGCGCAACCGGCGGTTTTCGGCACGACCGCGTTCGGCTACTATTTCCTGGCCTATGCGCTGGCCGTCGGCGGACTGCTGGCCTCCACCTTTCACCTCGGCAACGCGAAAAACGCGATCAAGGCCTTCAGCCAGTGGAAGACAAGCTGGCTGAGCCGCGAAGCCTGGATTTCGGTTCTGGCGCTGATCGTCATGGGGCTGTATGCAAGCGGCGAGATTTTCCTGAATACCAGCTATGTGCTGCTGGGTTACCTGGGCGCGGCGCTGTCGCTGACAACCGTGTTCACCACCTCGATGATCTATGCGCAACTGAAAACCGTGCCGCGCTGGAACCACCCGACAACGACGCTGCTGTTCCTGCTCTACGCGGTGTCGGGCGGCGCGCTTCTGTCCGGCCATGCCACGCTGGCTGCGGTGCTGCTGCTGCTCACCGGCGCGGTGCAGCTTTTCTCCTGGGGCATGGCCGATGGCCGATTTGCCGCGCGCGGTTCCACCATCGAAACCGCCACCGGACTGGGCTTCATGGGCAAGGTGCGCCAGTTCGAGCCGCCGCACACCGGAACCAACTACCTGCTGCACGAAATGGTCTATGTGGTGGGGCGCAAACACGCCCGAACCCTGCGCGTGCTGGCCATCGTTGCCGGCAGCATCGTGCCGGCTCTGCTGATCGCCACATGGAGAACCAGCCTGGTGGTTCTGGCCCTGGCTGCGGTGGTGCACCTGCTCGGCCTGCTGGCGCAACGCTGGCTGTTCTTTGCCGAGGCCGAGCATGTGGTCGGGCTCTACTACGACAAACGCTGAGCCGGAACCGGCCGCGGACCTTCGCCGGGCGATGGACGAAATGCGCCCGCCGGCGCGCCGTCGGCCCGCCTGCCGTGTCGGTCCGCCCGCCTCTGCCGGCCTGCCGGCCGCGCCTCACGGCCACGGCCCCGCCGCACAGCCCCGGCGCACGGTTCGGGCGCGGGCCGCGCTGTGCCCGGCAGCGTTGCCCCGCCGGAGCGATCCGGCTCCGGCTTGTCCGGGGCCTGTCCGGCCCGCCCCTTTCGGAACCCGGCGGTTTTCGTCGCGCGCCGGCTTGCGGCCCGCCGCGTCCGGCCGCCCGCCGCGCCCGGGCTGCTGTCGCCCGGGCTGCTCAGACCCGGGCATAAACGTCCTCGTAGCGGATGATATCGTCTTCGCCCAGATAGCTGCCGGTCTGCACCTCTATCAGATACATCGGCGCGTCACCGGGGTTTTCCAGCCGGTGCACGGTGCCCACCGGGATATAGGTGGACTGGTTGGCCGCCAGATCGTCCACCTTGTCGCCAACGGTGACCCGCGCAACCCCTTCCACGACCACCCAGTGCTCGGAGCGGTGCCGATGCGACTGCAGGCTCAGTGCCGCGCCCGGCTTGACCATGATCCGCTTGACCTGGAACTCCTTTCCCACGACCAGCGATTCATACCAGCCCCACGGACGATGGGTGCGGAAGTGTTCGTCCGCCTGGCTGACCTTTTCGGCGCGCAGGCGCTCGACCACCTTCTTGACCGCCTGGGCATTGTCCATGTTCGCCACAAGAACGGCATCGCGCGTCGCCACCGCGGCGATCCCGTCCAGCCCGAGGCCGACCAGGCGGATGCTTTCGTCTTCCGAGCGCAGGAGCGTTCGCCGACAGTCCATCGCCATCACCGGCCCGTCGGTACAGACAGCATCCCGGTCTTCGCTGAAGGCCTCGAAGTAGGAATCCCAGCTGCCCAGATCGGACCATCCCGCATCCAGCGGCACCACGCAGACCCCTGTCGCCTTTTCCATCACCGCATAGTCGACCGAAACCGAACGCACACCGGCATAGTCGTCATGCGCCAGGCGCACGAAGCCAAGGTCGCTGCCCGCATGTTCCAGCGCCGCCCGGCACCCGGGCACAAGATCGGGGGCATGGGCCTCGAAGGCGGCCAGAATGTCGCGCACCCTGAACAGGAATATCCCCGCATTCCACAGGAACCGCCCGGTTTCGATCATCTCGGCGGCGCGTTTTTCGTCGGGCTTTTCCACGAAGCTCTTCAGCGAAACGGCCCTGTCGCCATCGGGCATCCCGGCCAGTTCGAGATAACCGAAGCCGGTTTCCGGCCCGGTCGGACGAATCCCGAAGGTGACGATGTTGCCCTCGCCGGCCGCGCGCGCAGCCGCTTCCACGGCCTTCAGAAACACGCCGGCATCGTTGATCAGATGGTCCGAAGGCGCGACAAGAAGAAGATCGTCGGGCCGGTCTTCGCGCATCAGCGCCGCGCTCAGGATGGCGGGCGCGGTGTCGCGCCCGACCGGCTCCAGCACCACCTCGGCCCCCTCGAAACCGACCGCAGCCGCCTGTTCGCGCGCCACGAAGCGAAAGGCATCGCGGGTCATGATCAGCGGGCGTTCGAACAGCGGCGAAGCCATGCGGCGCAACGTTGCCTGGAACAGGCTTTCCCCGCCGGTCAGCGGCGAAAACTGTTTCGGGAAAGCTTCGCGCGAGATCGGCCAGAGCCGCGTCCCCGTCCCGCCACACAAAATCACCGGGTGGATCGAAGCCATGCGGAAATCCTCTTTCAACCTGCAATGCGCGACCGGCCCGGACAGCCTTTGTGCCGCGGAACGCACCGACCGTGCGCCCTCATATGGCTGATTTGCGAAACAGGGGCAAGTGCACCGGCCCGACGCCCTCGTGCGTGCGGCGCGCGCGGCCCTGGCGGGCGCGCCCTGCCCTGACGCCCCGGCCCTGACGGCGGGACCCACGACCGGGCCGCGCGCCATTGCGCAGTTGACGCGGATCGGGCAAGCTTTCCGAAAGGCCTCGACATCATGCGTCGAATGCCGTTCAGGGAAACTGGAGGGATGCAGTGACATACAGGGACACATACGCGGCCTGGCAGGCCGACCCGGAAGGGTTCTGGATGAAAGCGGCCGAGGCCATCGACTGGAAACGCAAGCCGACCCGTGCGCTGTTCGACGAAAACGCGCCGATCCACGAATGGTTTTCCGACGGCCTCGTGAACACCTGCTACAATGCGCTCGACCGGCACGTGGCCGGGGGCCGCGCCGAACAGACGGCGATCATCTACGACAGCCCGCTGACCGGCACCAAGGCGCGCATCAGCTACGCCGAATTGCTGGACAGGGTTTCGCGCCTGGCCGGGGCGCTTGCGGCCAGAGGGGTGCGCAAGGGCGACCGGGTGGTGATCTACATGCCGATGGTGCCCGAAGCGCTGGTCGCGATGCTGGCGGTGGCGCGCATCGGCGCCATCCACTCGGTGGTCTTTGGCGGGTTCGCCGCCAACGAACTGGCGGCGCGCATCGACGATGCCGCGCCCAGGGCGGTGATTGCCGCCTCCTGCGGGATCGAGCCGGGGCGCATCGTGCCCTACAAGCCGCTTCTGGACGGCGCGATCGACCTGGCCAGCCACAAGCCCGAGTTCTGCGTCATCTTCCAGCGCGAACAGCAGCCCGCCGACCTGGTGGCGGGGCGCGATCTGGACTGGCACGACATGCAGCAAGGTGTCGCCCCCGCCGATTGCGTCCCCGTAGAGGGCAACCATCCGGTCTATATCCTCTACACCTCGGGCACCACCGGCCAGCCCAAGGGCGTGATCCGCGCGACCGGCGGCCACCTGGTGGCGCTGAACTGGAGCATGAAGGCGATCTACGGGATGGAGCCGGGCGATGTCTACTGGGCCGCGTCCGACGTGGGCTGGGTCGTGGGCCACAGCTACATCTGCTACGGCCCGCTGATCCACGGCAACACCACCCTAGTCTTCGAGGGCAAGCCCGTGGGCACACCCGACGCCGGCACCTTCTGGCGGATGATCGAGGAGCACCGGATCAAGGCGCTGTTCACCGCCCCCACCGCCTTTCGCGCGATCAAGCGCGAGGACCCCGCCGGCGAACTGGTGAAGAAATACGACCTGTCGTCCCTGCGCACGCTGTTTCTTGCCGGCGAACGCTCGGACCCGGATACGATCCAATGGGCGCAGGAACAGCTGGGCGTGCCGGTGATCGATCACTGGTGGCAGACCGAAACCGGCTGGGCGATCACGGCGATTCCCGCCGGTCTGGGCAGGATGCCGCCGGTCAGGATCGGCTCTCCGGGCCTGCCGATGCCGGGCTACGACGTGCGGGTGATGGGCGAGGACGGGCACGAACTGGCGCCGGGGGAGTTGGGGGCCATCGTCATCCGACTGCCGCTGCCGCCGGGCACGCTGCCCAACCTGTGGAACGCCGAAGAGCGCTACCGCAAGAGCTACCTCGAACATTTCCCCGGCTTTTACGAAACCGGCGATGCGGGCTATGTGGACGAAGACGGCTACCTTTACATCATGGCGCGCACCGATGACGTGATCAACGTCGCCGGCCACCGGCTTTCGACCGGCGCGATGGAGGAAGTGCTCGCCAGCCACCCGGACGTGGCCGAATGCGCGGTGATCGGGGTCGCCGACCCGCTCAAGGGACAGGTGCCGCTGGGATTCCTGTGCCTGAATTCGGGTGCGGGGCGCGACACCGGAGAGGTGATCGGCGAAGTCGTCGCAATGGTGCGCGAACAGATCGGCCCGGTGGCGGCCTTCAAGCTGGCGGTGGTGGTCGAGCGGCTGCCGAAAACCCGTTCGGGCAAGATCCTGCGCGGCACCATGGCGGCGATTGCCGACGGGCGCGACTGGAAAATGCCGGCCACGATCGACGACCCGGCCATCCTCGAAGAAATCTCTGCGGCGCTGGAAACGCTCGGCTACCCCGCAAGCTGACCCATCGGTGCGCCCCTGACGGGGCGCCGGTCTTTTCACGGACCCCGCTGCGCGGGGTCCGGTTCCGCTCCGCTCGGGAGGTATTTCCGCCAAGAAGAATGCCTGTTCCTTCTTCTTGGCGGAAATACCTCGGGGGTGCGGGGGCAGCGCCCCCGCCCGCGGCGAGCGCGCAGCGGGCGCAATCCCTTACACGAACTGCTCGCGCGTCAAACGCTCTTCCAGGCCGTGCCCGGGATCGAACAGGATTCGGTGTTCGATCTCGCTCTTGCTGGAGACTTCCACCCATAGCACATCCCTGACCGAGCGGCTGTCGGCATCGGCCATTACCGGGCGCTTGCCGGCCTCCAGAACCTCAAAACGCACCTGTGCGCTCTTGGGCAGCAGTGCGCCGCGCCAGCGCCGTGGACGAAAGGGCGCAATCGCCGTCAGTGCCAGCACTTCGCTGTCGATCGGCAGAATCGGCCCGTGCGCCGAATAGTTGTAGGCAGTCGAACCCGCCGGCGTCGCCACGAGTGCTCCGTCGCACACCAGTTCGTCCAGTCGCACCTTGTCATTCACGCTGATCCTCAGCTTCGCCGCCTGTGGCCCCGCACGCAGCAGGGACACCTCGTTGATCGCCAGTGCCACATGGCGTGTGCCGTCCACGCATTCGGCCACCATCGCCAGCGGATTGATCCGTTCTTCCTGCGCCAGCGCCAGCCGTTCAGGCAGGTTTTCCAGGCTGAACTCGTTCATGAGAAAACCGATGGTGCCACAGTTCATGCCATAGACTGGCACGTCCAGATCCATGGTCGCATGCAGCGTCTGCAACATGAAACCGTCTCCGCCAAGCGCCACCAGAACATCCGCCTCGCCCAGAGGGACATTGCCATATTCATGCGTCAGGTCTGCCAGCGCCTCCCGGGCAATTTCCGTTTCGCTTGCAAGAAATGCGATTTTCCTTGTGCCTGTCATCGTGCCCGTCATCGCCATTTTCTCCTCTGCAAGGACACTCGCCCGACAAGGCACCATTGGCAAGCCCGCCGGCCGGAAAGTTTGCCGCGTTTTGGCCCCGCTGCGTCGTTTTGATGGGTTTCTCGCCCGGCGCAAATCCGATAGGTAGCCGGCAGTTCCGCCACCAGACCAGGACCGCCCATGGACCAGCGCATGACCGACAACGGATTTTTCACCGGACCTCTTGCAAGCCGCGACCCCGCACTTGCATCCGCCATCAAGAACGAGCTTCACCGCCAGCAGACCGAGATCGAACTGATCGCCTCGGAAAACATCGTCAGCCGGGCGGTGATGGAGGCCCAGGGCTCGGTCATGACCAACAAGTACGCCGAGGGCTACCCCGGCCGGCGCTACTATGGGGGCTGCGAATTCGTCGACATCGCCGAGACCCTGGCGATCGAGCGCGCCAAACAGCTGTTCGGCTGCGACTTCGCCAATGTCCAGCCGCATTCGGGCAGCCAGGCCAACCAGGGCGTGTTTACCGCGCTCCTGCAACCGGGCGACACCATCCTGGGCATGAACCTGGCCTCGGGCGGCCACCTGACCCACGGGGCCGCGCCCAACCAGTCGGGCAAGTGGTTCAACGCGGTGCAATACGGCGTGCGCCAGCAGGACAACCTGATCGACTACGACCAGGTGCAGGCGCTGGCCAGCGAACACCGGCCGAAACTGCTCATCGCCGGCGGCTCGGCCATCCCGCGCCAGATCGACTTTGCCCGCATGCGCGAGATCGCCGACAGCGTCGGCGCCTGGCTGCTGGTGGACATGGCACATTTCGCGGGGCTCGTGGCCGGCGGCCAGCACCCCTCGCCCTTCCCGCATGCCCATGTGGCCACCACCACCACCCATAAAACCTTGCGCGGCCCGCGCGGCGGGATGATCCTGACCAATGACGAAACCATCGCCAAGAAGGTGAATTCCGCCATCTTCCCGGGCATCCAGGGCGGCCCGCTGATGCATGTGATCGCGGCCAAGGCGGTGGCCTTCGGCGAAGCGCTGCGCCCCGAGTTCAGGGACTACACGGCACAGGTCGTCGCCAACGCCCGGGCGCTGGCCGACCAGCTGATGAAGGGCGGGCTGGATATCGTCACCGGCGGCACCGACACGCATGTCATGCTGGTGGACCTGCGCCCCAAGGGGGTGAAGGGCAACGAAACCGAAAAGGCGCTGGGGCGTGCCAACATCACCTGCAACAAGAACGGCATCCCGTTCGACCCGGAAAAGCCGACGGTCACCTCGGGCGTGCGGCTGGGCACCCCGGCGGGCACGACGCGTGGCTTCGGCGAGGCCGAGTTCCGCCGGATCGGCGACTGGATCGTCGAGGTGGTGGACGGGCTGGCCGCCAATGGCGCCGAGGCAAACGGCGATGTCGAAGCGGCGGTGAAAGAGAAGGTGCTGGAACTTTGCGCCCGGTTCCCGATCTATCCGACCCATCAGGAGCCCTGATCCGCCCCGCCTTCCGGGCGGCGCGCGCGCATGAGGATGCAGGCCCATGCTGAACAACGTCATCCACGGTTCGCCCGGAAGAAGGCCCGCGCTGCTGATCGCACACGGGCTCTACGGTTCGGCGCGCAACTGGGGCGTCATCGCCAGGCGCCTGTCGGACCAGCGTCAGGTGATCGCGGTGGACATGCGCAATCACGGCCTGAGCCCGCACGCCGCCAGCCACGGATACGAGGACATGGCCGCGGACCTGGCGCAAACCGTTCAGGCCCACGACCCGCCGATGGACGTGCTCGGCCACTCGATGGGCGGCAAGGCGGCAATGGTGCTGGCGCTGATGCACCCCGACCTGGTGCGCCGGCTGATCGTCGCCGACATCGCGCCGGTGGCCTATGACGGGATCGACACGGCCCCGATCGCCGCCATGCGGGCCGTCGATCCCGCCCGCGTGGCCAGCCGCTCGCAGGCCGCAGGGCAGATGCAGGGCATCCCCGAAGAGCTGAAACCCTTTCTGCTGCAATCGCTGGATCTGAAGGCGGGGAAATGGCGGCTGAACCTGGATGTGCTGGAACGCGAGATGGCGCGTATCCGCGGGTTCCCCGAAGTTTCGGGCCGCTTCGAAGGCGATGCGCTGTTTCTGACCGGCGAAAAAAGCGACTATGTGCGACCGGAGCACCGCGACCGGATCAAGGCGCTCTTTCCCCGGGCGCGGTTCGCCCGGCTGCCCGGCGCCGGGCACTGGCTGCACGCCGAAAAACCGCGCGACTTCGAGGCCGCCGTGCGCGCCTTTCTGGACCGCCCGGATCAGCCCGCAGCAAATCGCCTCGGCCGCTAGGCGCGAGGTCGATTTCGCAGCCCGCGCCGAAAGCCCAAGCCGAAAGCCCGAGCCGGGGACCCGAACCCGCAAGCCCAAGCCGCAAGCCCGAGCCGCACCCCGATGCCGAAACGCGCCCCGGCCGGAAGCCGGCGCCTCTGGCCATACCGGAAACCTGCCGGCGGCCCCGCGCGGGCCCAGGCGCAAAGCGCCGGCACCCCCGGCCGCATTCACGGCGCGACGGGCGCTTTGGGCAGGTTTCGAAGGCGCACGGCCCCGGACAGGGACGTTGCCGGTGGTGCGACCGGAAATGCCGCCGCCGCCCGGCGGCGCCACCAAAAGGCCCGCACGGCCGCAAAAAGGCGCAGAAGAACCGCGGGATTCGGCCGCCAGAGGCGACCGCGCCGAACCCGCCGCCGGCCCGGTCTCAGCGCTTTTTCACGAATTCCGTGAGGATGACGATGCGCTGGCCCTCCACCCGGCCCTCGATCTGCCCGGCATTGTCGGCCACCAGCGATATGCCGCGAACCGCCGTGCCGCGCTTGGCGGTGAAACCGGCCCCCTTGACCGGCAGGTCCTTGATCAGCGTGACCGTATCGCCCCGGGCCAGAACCGCCCCGTTGGCGTCGCGGTGCACGATGTCCTCGCGCGTCGCGCCGGCCTGCGCCCAGGCCAGCGTTTCGTCATCCAG
>JALSRF010000201.1 GCA_026984895.1 Paracoccaceae bacterium | reverse complement strand
GAAGGGCTTCGGCAGGTAATCGTCGGCCCCGGCTTCCAGCCCGGCGATCCGGTCGTCGGTATCGCCTTTTGCGGTCAGCAGCAGGATCGGCGTGGCCAGTTTCTCGTCTTCGCGCAGCGCGCGGGTAAAGGTGATGCCGTCCTCGTCGGGCATCATCACGTCCAGAACGATCATGTCGAATTCCAGCCCGTCCAGCAACTTGCGCGCGTGAGTCGCATCGCGTGCTGCCGACACCCAGAATCCGTGCCGGATCAGAAACTTCTTCAGCAGCAGGCGAATGCGCTCGTCGTCATCGACGATCAGAAGATGTGCGTCTGGGGTGCTCACTCCGTCTCTCCGCGTAATGCCCTGAACTGGCGCCGCATGTCCGGGTCCATCATTTCCTCGAGCACCGCGCGGAACCCGGCGACGGCTTCAGGGCCGGCGGCCCGGTATGCGGCGCGCATTCTCTTGCGCTGAGCCTCGGACAGCTGCGCCTCCAGCGCCAGCCCCCTGTCGGTCAGAAACAGATTGCGTTCGCGCCGGTCCTTCCTGCCGACGCGGCTTGTGACCAGGCCGTCGTCTATGAGCCTGCGCAGCACCCGGTTCAACGACTGTTTGGTTACCCCCAGGATGGTCAGCAGGTTGTTGACCGTCGTGCCCGGGTTACGGTGGATGAAGTGCAGCGCACGGTGATGCGCGCGCCCGTACGAGTGTTGCTCTAGGATCCGGTCCGGATCGGCGGTAAAGCCGCGATAGGCAAAGAACATCGCCTCGATTCCCTTGCGCAGTTGCTCATCGGTCAGGAACAGCAGGTTTTCGCCGCTCTGGTCTGGGCTGTCGTTCATCGGCCTGGCTCCCGTTCGAAGCATTGCCCTGCTTTTACGTCAGCCTTATTGACTTTCCAAGAATCAATTGCTAGCTACCGTCGGATTTTGCGTAATTTTATGTCCGAAGCGGACATTTTGCGCGCAATTAATGAAAAGATTGCGGGCCGGAGGGCATTCCGTCAGCCGGCTGCGGGTCAAGTGACAGGAGAACATGCCATGTCCGTTCCCTACGATGATCGCGACGGCTACATCTGGATGGACGGTTCCTTCGTGAACTGGCGCGAGGCCAAGGTGCATATCCTGACCCACGCGCTGCACTATGCCAGTTCCGTTTTCGAGGGCGAACGCGCCTACAACGGCAGGATCTTCAAGTCGCGCGAACATTCCGAGCGCCTGCACCGCTCGGCAAGGCTGGTGGATTTCGAAATCCCCTGGTCGGTGGACGAACTGGAAAAGGCCAAGGAACAGACCCTGCGCGCCGCCCGCCTGAAGGACGCCTATGTGCGCGCCGTTGCCTGGCGCGGCGCCGGGCCCGACATGGGCGTGGCCTCGGCCCGCAACCCGGTCAATGTCGCCATCGCGATCTGGGAATGGGGCGCCTACTACGGCGACGCCAAGATGAAAGGGGCCAGGCTCGACATTTCGAAATGGAAGCGCCCCAGCCCGGAAACGATCCCCAGTTCGGCCAAGGCCGCCGGGCTTTACATGATCTGCACCATGTCCAAACACGCGGCCGAGGCCAGGGGCTGCTCGGATGCGCTGATGATGGACTACCGCGGCTATGTGGCCGAAGCGACCGGGGCGAACATCTTCTTCGTGAAGGACGGTGAGGTGCACACGCCGCTGCCCGACTGTTTCCTTGACGGCATCACCCGGCAGACGGTGATCCAGATGCTCGGGGAACGGGGCATCAAGGTGAACGAGCGCCACATCATGCCCGAAGAACTGGAAGGTTTCGAACAATGCTGGCTGACCGGGACCGCGGCCGAAGTGACGCCGGTGGGCCAGATCGGCGATTACCGGTTCGAGGTCGGCGCGCTGACCCGCGACATTGCCGAAAGCTACGAGAAACTGGTGCGCGCGTGAAAGCGGGCCGCTTCACGGAAAAGGAACCATTGGGCGCTATGCCGGGCGCATGTCCGAACCCGCGTCGCACAGGGCTCCGAATCGTCGGGCCAACCTGATCATTTTCGGCATGGTCCTTGCCGTCGCCCTGCCGGCCGCGCTGTCCTACGGCTATTACAGCTTCACCGGCGATCCGACGATGCGCCCGCTTGGCATTACCCTTGCCAGTCTCTCCGAAAGCGGCGTGCCCGGGTTCACCGGCGACATCGTGGTGCTGATCGAATGGGGGCGCAGCGCAAGACCGCTGTCCACCAGGGAAGAGGTCAAGGCCGCGCTGCAGGCCGCCATGTCGGTCTATCCGGCCGACACCCGCATCAAGCTGCGCGAAACCGCCGGCGACCGCGTCCGCGTGTTCTTTCTGGTGGGCGAGAACAGGATGGGTCCGTATTCGCTGGCCAATGTGGCCGCGGGAATCCGCCCGGCCATCGAAGCCTATGGCATGATCGAAAAGGCAAAGCCGGCGTCAGCGCCGCAGGGATGAACCGCCGGCGCGCCCTGCGAGCGGACCGCCGAACCGGACCGCCGAACCGGACCGCCGAACCGGATCGCCGCGCGTGATGGCCGAACCGGATCGCCGAACCGGGCCAGACCGGCACGGCGCGCCAGCCTGCATCCGGCCGCACCGGCGCCGGCCTGCGCTGGCAGGGCCGCCCTTGCGCCGTGGGCGGTGCTTGTGGCCCTTGCGCCGTGGGCGCGGAAAAAGGGGCAGAAAAAGGGGGCGCAGGCCCCTCTGGACGCCGGAGGGACGAAGCGTCACACTGACATGCGCGCGCGAAAGACAGGCGCGCGCAAAAAGGCCGCCGCGCCGCGGGCATGGTGGGCGCGCGCATGGCAAATGGCGAGGGCACCACCGGCCGCGCGCCCCGAGGAGGCGCCCCGAGGAGGAGACGTGACAACAGGCAGGACAAAGAGCGCGTGCACCGAAACGCCGCCGGCACCAACCGGAACCGCAAGGCGCGCCCGGCGCCGGGACAGTGCGCGGCCTGTGCGCCCGCTGCCTGTCAGCGGCCTGCGCGGGCTTCGTCGCGCCGCGCGCCGAACATGAGCCGCGCCGCCCCGGCAGCCCACCCGGCGGCCCGCCCCGCGGCCCGCCCGAGCGCCCCCGCGACCGGGCCGGATCACCCGCCGCCAGAGGTGGTGGCGGCGCTGCGCACCCGCGGCCTTTGCGATGCCTTGTCCCGCTGGCGGCCCCTGTCCGGCGGTCTGACCAACCGGCTGTGGCTCCTTGCCGAAAACGGGCGAAAGCT
>JALSRF010000200.1 GCA_026984895.1 Paracoccaceae bacterium | reverse complement strand
GGTTTCTGATACTTCTGGCGGTCTTGCTTTCGCTTGGCCTGCGGGCAGCGGCCCAGCCGGCGCCGTCGGCCGGGCAACGGCTGTCGGCGCTGGCCCGGGCCGAGCCGGCGCGCTCTTCGTTGTCGCAATCGGGGCAGACGGTGACGCTGGATCTGGGATTGAGCCAGGGCGTGCCCTACCGGGTGTTTACCCTGGATCGCCCGCGCCGCCTTGTTCTGGATTTCTACGAGGTCGACTGGGGCGACATGGATGCGGCCGGGCTCGGGGTGGCGGCAACGCCGGCGGTTTCGGACCTGCGCGTGGGGGTGGTGCGCCCGGGCTGGTCGCGCATGGTGATCGACCTGGCGCAACCGATGAAGGTGCAACAGGCGGGGCTGAGGACGGGCCTCGTGCATGGGGCGCTGTTGCAGTTGCGACTGACGCCGGTGTCGCCCGAAGCCTTCGCACGCACTGCCGGCGCCCCCCGGGAGGCCATGTTGCGCCCGCCTCCCGGGCCCCCGGCCGGTTCGCCACCGGCCAGGCGCCGGCATCGCGCACCGGGCGCGCCGCTTGTTGTCGTGCTCGACCCGGGGCATGGCGGGATCGACCCGGGCGCGCGCAACAGGGATGTCGCCGAAGCCGCGCTGATGCTGACCTTCGCGCGCGAACTGAAAGAGGAACTGCTGCGCGCCTGCGGGTTTCGCGTGGTCATGACGCGCGAGGACAACGTGTTCGTGCCGCTGGAAACGCGGGTTTCGATTGCGCGCAACGCCGGGGCGGACCTGTTCCTTTCGCTGCATGCGGATGCGCTTGTGCAGGGGCGGGCATCGGGCGCGACCGTCTACACGCTGTCGGACACCGCGTCCGATCGGGCCTCGCAGATTCTGGCCGAACGTCACGACCGGATGGACCTTCTGGCCGGGGTGGACCTGCGCGGGCAGGACGACATCGTGGCCAGGACACTGATGGACCTGGCCCGGACCGAGACGCAGCCGCGCTCGGAAAAGCTGGCCGAGGCGCTTGTCAGGGCGCTTGAGCGCCGGATACGCCTGCGCAGGCGGGCGCATCTGCACGCGGGGTTTTCGGTTCTGAAGGCACCGGACATTCCCTCGGTTCTGCTGGAAATCGGGTTCCTGTCCTCGCCGCGGGACTTTCGCAACCTGACCGACCCGACGTGGCGCGCGCGCGCGGCGCGCGCTATCCGCGAGGGGATTCAGGACTGGGCGCAGGAAGATGCGCGCGACGCACCGCTGCTGCGTCACTGAAGCACGTCGCTCAGGACCGGGCGCCGGTCTTGAGCTTTACGGACATGCGAAGGCGAAAAATCGCGCGCGGATTGGCGGCGGAAACCAATTCTTAACCCGGCGCGGTCCAGACTGACGCAAAAGATTTTACTTGAATTGTTCTCTTTTTGTGCTCATAACCCGGGCAGGCACAAAAGGCGAACATCAGGCAACGTTGCCCCGCATCCCGGGGTATGAAATAAGGAACCGACTCATGGCAATGGCGAATGTACTCGAAATGAACGACAAGCGCAGCGGCGACAAACAGAAGGCGCTTGATTCGGCGCTGGCCCAGATCGAACGGCAGTTCGGCAAGGGGTCGATCATGAAGCTGGGTTCGGACAGCCCGGTGAGCGAAGTCGAGGCGACGTCAACGGGCTCGCTCGGGCTGGACATCGCGCTTGGCATCGGCGGCATCCCGAAGGGCCGGATCATCGAAATCTACGGGCCCGAAAGTTCGGGCAAGACCACCTTGACGCTCCATTGCATAGCCGAGGCGCAGAAAACCGGCGGGGTCTGTGCCTTTGTCGATGCGGAACATGCGCTGGATCCGCATTACGCGCGCAAGCTCGGGGTGGATCTGGACGAACTTCTCATCTCGCAGCCCGACACCGGCGAACAGGCGCTGGAGATAACGGAAACGCTTGTGCGTTCGAACGCGGTCAACATGGTGGTGGTCGATTCGGTCGCCGCGCTGACGCCGCGCTCGGAACTGGAGGGCGACATGGGCGATGCCCAGGTCGGCGCCCAGGCGCGGCTGATGAGCCAGGCCATGCGCAAGCTGACCGGTGCCATTTCGCGCTCCAACTGCACGGTGATCTTCATCAACCAGATCCGCATGAAGATCGGCGTCATGTTCGGCAGTCCCGAAACCACCACTGGCGGCAATGCGCTGAAGTTCTACGCATCGGTGCGTCTCGACATCCGCCGCATCGGTGCGATCAAGGACCGCGACGAGGTGATCGGCAATTCCACGCGCGTGAAGGTGGTCAAGAACAAGGTCTCGCCGCCGTTCAAGCAGGTGGAATTCGACATCATGTACGGCCAGGGCATTTCCAAGACCGGCGAGTTGATCGACCTCGGGGTCAAGGCGGGGATCGTGGAGAAATCCGGCTCGTGGTATTCCTATGGCGACGAACGCATCGGGCAGGGGCGCGAGAACGCCAAGACCTTCCTGAGCGAAAACCCGCGCGTCGCCCTTGAAATCGAGGACCGGATCCGCGCGGCGCACGGGCTTGACTTCGACTATGAAGGCAAGGCGGAAGCCCGCGGGGCCGACGACGCCGGAGATGTCGTCGAGGTCTGAGCCATCCGGCGCCCCGACACCCCGGCGCCCGACACCCCGGCCCCTCGACACCCTGCCGCACCGCACGCCCGCCGCATCGCACGCCCGCCACGCCGCCGCCATCGCGAGGGTGTCGAGCGCATCGCCGTCACCCGGATCCGCGCGGCGCCGCATGGCGTGGCGCCCCCGGCGTCCGGTGTCCGGCATTCCGTGTGCCCGGCGCCCCGGGCAGGCCGCGCCGCGCCACCCGAAGCGCGCCCGCCTTTCGGGGCAATGGTGGACAGCCCGGCTGCATGGGGATAAACGGTATCGAACCCGTTCCCCGCCGAAAGACAGATGCGAAATGGTCAGCCTGAACGAGATACGGACCACGTTCCTCAACTACTTCGAAAAGAACGCTCACAAGGTGGTGCCAAGTTCGCCTCTGGTGCCGCGAAACGACCCGACGCTGATGTTCACCAACTCGGGCATGGTGCAGTTCAAGAACCTGTTCACCGGCGTCGAGAAACGCGACTATGTGCGCGCAACCACCGCGCAGAAATGCGTGCGCGCCGGCGGCAAGCACAACGATCTGGACAACGTCGGCTACACCGCGCGCCACCTGACGTTTTTCGAAATGCTGGGGAATTTTTCCTTTGGCGACTATTTCAAG
>JALSRF010000199.1 GCA_026984895.1 Paracoccaceae bacterium | reverse complement strand
CAACCGGCGGGGCACACGCAACCGGCGGGGCGCACGCAACCGACGGAGCGGACGGGCACGGGGTGTTCGACCTTCTGATCATCGGCGGCGGGGTCAACGGATGCGGCATTGCCCGTGACGCCGCCGGGCGCGGGCTGAAGGTGATGCTTTGCGAAAGGGACGACCTTGCCTCGGCCACTTCCTCGGCCTCGACCAAGCTGTTTCACGGCGGGCTGCGCTACCTGGAGTTCTTCGAATTCCGGCTTGTGCGCGAAGCCCTGATCGAACGTGAAACCCTGCTTTCGATGATGCCGCACATTTCCTGGCCGATGCGTTTCGTGGTGCCGTTCGATCCGACGCTGCGCCTGGAAAACGACCGCTCGTCTCTTGGCAGGCTGTTGCGCTACACCATGCCCTGGCTGCGCGGCCGGCGCCCGGCCTGGCTGGTGCGCGCGGGGCTGTTCATCTACGACCACCTCGGCGGGCGGCGGATCCTGCCGGGCACGCGCACGCTGGATCTGCGCCGCCATCCGGTGGGCAAGGTGCTGGACCGGCGCTTCACCAGGGGGTTCGAATATTCCGACTGCTGGGTGCAGGACAGCCGCCTGGTGGCGCTGAATGCGCGCGACGCGGCCGAGCGCGGAGCCCGCATCCTGACCCGAACCGAGGTCGTCTCGGCGCAACGCGAAGGCGGGGTGTGGCAGGTGCAGATCCGGGGCCGCCAGGGCGGGGCGGCGCGGCGCGTGCGCGCGCGCATCCTGGTCAATGCCGCCGGACCCTGGGTGGAAGAGGTGCTCAGCGAACGGGTTCATGCCGACAGCGCCGACGGCGTGCGGCTGGTGCGGGGCAGCCATATCGTGATGAAGAAGCTGTTCGACCACGATCAGCCGTATTTCTTCCAGCTTCCCGACGGGCGCATCATCTTCGCGATCCCGTTCGAGACCGACTTTACCCTGATCGGCACCACCGACGCCGATTACACGGGCGATCCGGCGCGCGTGGTGTGCACCGACGAGGAACGCAGCTACCTGCTGCGGGCGGCCTCGCGTTTCTTCCGCCAGGCGCTGCGCGAAGAGGACGTGGTCTGGACCTATTCCGGGGTGCGCCCGCTTTACGACGACCATGCCGACAGCGCCACCGCCGCGACCCGGGACTATGTCCTGAAGGTGAGCGCACCGCAGGGCGACGCGCCGCTGCTGTCGATCTTCGGGGGCAAGATCACCACCTATCGCCGGCTTGCCGAACATGCGCTGGAACAGCTTGCGCCCTTCACCCCCGGTGCGCGCGGCCCCTGGACCGCCGGCGCGCCGCTGGCCGGCGGCGATTTCCCGGTCGGCGGCGTGGGCAGCCTGTATCGCGAATTGCGGGCACGCTACCCGTTTCTGGACGCGCGGTGGGCCTGGCGGCTGCTGCGGTGCTACGGCACCGAGGCGGTGCAGGTGCTGGGCGATGCCGACGCGCCGGGCGCGCTTGGCCGCAGCTTCGGCTGGAACCTGACCGAACGCGAGGTCGACTGGCTGTGCGAAAAGGAATTCGCGCGCACCGCCGAGGATATCCTGTGGCGGCGCACCAAGATCGGCTTGCGGGTCGGGGAAGACGCGGTTGCACAGCTTGAGGAATACCTGGGCTCGCGCCCATGGAAACAAGACGAGTCGAACCCCTCTTGACGCTTGGTCCCCCGCCATCTTCCGGCGGCAGGCCGGCGTGGCCGCGTCGGGGGCGGTTGGGGGCTGCGCCAGCCGGCGAAAAGGCAGCACGCAAAGCCGCCGCCGTCGCGCCCGGGGCCGGCGGCTGTCATGGGGTGCAGCCGTGCCGTCTGCGCCTCGGGTCTTGCATTTGGCGTTCGGACATCGGAAACAATGGCGCGATTTTTGCCGGAAAACGGCGGAACCGGCCCTGTTAAGGCCCGTCTGGCACGCAAACCGTGCAGCAGCGCCGCCATGATGATATGTGAAACGGATACGAGAACGTGATATGCAGGCCGGGCGGATTTGAGAAGGCTGTCGAGAGCATTTGAAAGCAGGAGCATGACATGGGCGTCGGACAGGATATTACGGCTGACAACGCTGGCTGGACCTTTGGCGGCAAGGTGGCCGATACCTTTGTCGATCACATCAAGCTTTCGGTGCCGCTGTACGAAAGCGGTCACGACCTGACCTGCCAGCTGTCCGATTTCTTCGTGAAAAACGACAGTGTCTGCTATGAAATCGGCGCTTCGACCGGCGAACTGACCCGCAAGCTGGCGCTGCACAACAAGGGCAAGCCCGATGCGCGCTGGATCGGCATCGAGGTGGAAGAGGCGATGGTGGCCGCGGCCAGAAAGCACTGCGAGGGCCTTGCCAACGTGACCATCGCCCACGAGGACGCGCGCCTCGCCGAAATGGAAAAATCGGATTTCATCGTCAGCTATTACACCATGCAGTTCGTGCCGCCGCGCCATCGCCAGGAACTGTTCGACAAGATCTACAGCACGCTCAACTGGGGCGGGGCCTTCGTGATGTTCGAAAAGGTGCGCGCGCCCGATGCGCGCTTTCAGGATATCGTCACCCAGCTTTACAACGATTTCAAGATTCGCAACGGGTTTTCCAGTGAAGAGGTGGTCGAAAAGGCGCGTTCCCTCAAGGGTGTGCTGGAGCCGTTTTCGACCCGGGGCAACCTGGATCTGCTGGCGCGCGCGGGGTTTCAGGATGTGACGACCGTCCAGAAGTATCTGTGCTTCGAGGGCTTTCTTGCGATCAAGTAGCATTTCGGCGCCGCGGCGCCGCCGGGGATGGGAAGGAATTCGTTTGCAGAAATTCACGGGCGCAGGAGCTGTGTGTCGGTTGCGCTGTGGCGCCGCGGGAACGTCGCGTTCGCCGCGGGCAGGAGATTGAAGGACAGGGACATAGTCGATGACGGTGGTTTCGAAACGAATTCTGGTGACGGGCGGGGCCGGGTTTCTGGGCTCGCACCTGTGCGAGGCGCTGCTGGAGCGCGGCCATGACGTGCTGTGCGTGGACAACTATTTTACCGGCCGGCGCGCCAATGTCGCCCATCTGCTGGGCCATGCGAATTTCGAGGTGATACGCCACGACGTGACCTTCCCGCTCTATGTGGAGGTGGACGAAATCTACAACCTCGCCTGCCCGGCCAGCCCGGTGCATTACCAGCACGATCCGGTCCAGACCACGAAAACCAGCGTGCATGGCGCCATCAACATGCTGGGGCTGGCGAAACGGCTGCGCGCGAAGATCCTGCAGGCCTCCACCTCCGAGGTCTACGGCGACCCGGTCGTGCACCCGCAGACCGAGGATTACTGGGGCAACGTCAACCCGATCGGGTTCCGCTCCTGCTATGACGAGGGCAAGCGCTGCGCCGAGACGCTGTTTTTCGACTATCACCGCCAGCACGACCTGCGCATCAAGGTGGCGCGCATCTTCAATACTTACGGGCCGCGGATGCACCCCGACGACGGGCGCGTGGTGTCGAACTTCATCATGCAGGCGCTGGCCGGCGCGCCGATCACCATCTATGGCGAAGGCAGGCAGACGCGCTCTTTCTGTTTCGTTTCCGACATGATCGACGGGCTGATCCGGCTGATGGAAACGCCGGACGATTTCACCGGGCCGGTCAACCTGGGAAATCCGGTGGAAATGACCATCCGCGAACTGGCGGAAAGGATCGTGTCGCTGACCGGCTCGCGCTCGGAACTGGTGTTCAGGCCCTTGCCGACGGATGACCCGGTGCAGCGCCGTCCCGAGATTTCCCTTGCCCGAAAGGTGCTGGGCTGGGAACCAGACGTGACGCTGGAGCGGGGGCTGGAGGCGACGGTCGCCTATTTTGCGCGCCTGCGCGCCGAGCTGGGCGGTGACGCGCACCGCGCGCTGAACGGGGAGGCCGGCTGAGATGGCGCCCCTCCTTCCCATGCCCCTGGCACCCGCTGCCCCCCGTGCCCCCCTGGCCCCCGGTGCCTCCTGCGCGCCCCGTGCCGGGCACCGCCGCGGTGCGCCGAAGCGGAGGCAGCGATGAGCGCGCCGCGGCGACAGACGATCAGTGCGATCATGCCGGCATACAACGCCGAGCGCCTGCTCGAACGCGTGCTGCCGCCCCTGCTGCAGATGCTGCATGACGGGGAACTGGACGAACTGCTGGTGGTGGATGACTGCTCGACGGACGCCACCGCCGCCACCGCCCGCGAGATGGGCGCAACCGTGCTGACCACCCCGGCCAACGGCGGCCCCGGCGTGGCCCGCAACCTGGCGGCGCGCGCGGCACGCGGCGACATCCTGTGGTTCATAGATTCGGACGTGATCGCGCACCCCGGCGGCCCCGAGGAAATCCGGCGGGCCTTCGCCGATCAGGGGGTCGAAGCCTGCTTCGGGTCCTACGATGACAACCCCGGCGCGCCCAGCTGGTTTTCGAACTACAAGAACCTGCTGCACCGCTACCACCACCAGAGCGCCCGGCGCGAGGCGACCACCTTCTGGTCCGGCTGCGGCGCGGTGCGCGCCAGCACCTTTGCCGATCTGGGCGGCTTCGATACCGAGATCTACCGCGTCCCCTCTATCGAGGACGTGGAACTGGGCTACCGCATCAAGGCCGCGGGCGGGCGCATCCTCGTGTGTCCCGACCTGCTGGGCAAGCACCTGAAGGTCTGGACGCTGAAACAGGCGATCTTCACCGACATTTTCCGCCGGGCGCTGCCCTGGTCGCGCCTGATGATCGCGCGCGAAGGGCTGACCGACGACCTGAACACCGGCAAGGCCGAGCGCGCGCGCGCGCTGCTTGCCGGGCTGTTCGCGCTGTCGCTGCTGGCCTGGCCGACGCCCTGGCTTTCCTGGCCGGTGCCGGTGGCGCTGTTCGCGCTTGCCATCCTGGCCAACTGGCGCTTTTTCCGTTTTCTGACGGGCAGCGGCGGGCTTGCCTTCGCGCTGGCGTCGATGCTCTATCACCAGCTTTACTATCTGTATTCGGGCGCCGCCTATGTGTGGTGCCTGTTCGAATATCACGTGCTGGGCCGGCGAAACCGGCTGCATGTCCCCTAGACGCGACAGGACCGGCAGCGGTCGAAACCGGAGATTCGAGATGACGAGGAGCGCCGACATGGATGCCAAGACGACGACCAAGGGCAGGGCCGGGAAAGGAACCGGGGCCGCGGTAAGGAGCGCGCCGCGAACGAAGAAGGAAATCAAGGTGATCGACGGTCTGCGTGACATGTCGCTGAGCGTGGTGATCCCGGCCTATAACGAGGAAGGCGCCGTGCGCCGGACCATCGAAGAGGTGTTTTCGGTGCTCAGGCCCACGGGCATCCCGTTCGAGGTGATCGTGGTGGACGACGGCTCGCAGGACGACACCCGCAACGAGGCCGAGGCCGCGGGGGCGATCGTGCTTGCCAATCAGGTGAACGCGGGCTACGGCGCCTCGCTCAAGCGCGGGGTGAAGGCGGCGACCATGGAATATGTCGCGATCATGGATGCCGACGGCACCTATCCGGCGCGCTATCTGCCCGAGATGCTGGCAATGTGCCGCGATCAGGACATGGTGGTCGGCGACCGGGGCGCGGCGATGAAGAACGTGCCGCTGATCCGCCGCCCGGCCAAGTGGTTCCTGAACAAGTTCGCCTCCTTCCTGGCCGAGCGCAGGCTGAACGACCTGAACTCGGGCCTGCGGGTGTTTCGCAAGTCCGAACTGATCCCGTTTCTGCCGCTCTTGCCGCAGAACTTCTCCTTTACCACCACCATCACGCTGTGCATGTCGCACAACGGCAAGCGGATGATCTACACCCCGATCGAATACGGCAAGCGGGTAGGCAAGTCGAAGATCCGGCCGATCGACTTCATCAACTTCCTGATCCTGATCCTGCGTATCGCCACGCTGTTCAACCCGCTCAGGGTGTTCATCCCGCTGGGGCTGTTCTTCTTCGTCATCGGGGGGCTCAAGCTGATCTACGACTTTTTCCTCGACAACGTGTCGGAAACCGCGATCTTCGGGCTGCTCGCGGCGATCATGATCTGGTCGCTGGGGCTGATCGCCGACATGATCTCGCGACTGCACCTGAGGCCCTGATGCGCGCGGCGAAGGCAAAATCCCGGCGGCGCTGGCTGATCCGTGCGGCCGGCTCGGTCGCGATGCTTGCGCTGCTGGCCTGGCTGCTGCCCGTGCACACGGTCATGGCAGGGTTTTCGCGGGTGCCGCCGGCGCTGTTTGGCGGGGTGCTGCTGGCCTTTCTGTTCGGCCATGTGGCGGCGGCGGCCAAGTGGTGGGCGCTGCTCGGCAGGGCCCTGCCGTTCGGCGCGGCGCTCAGGGCGCATTTCGCCGGGCTTGCCAGCAATCTGATGCTGCCCGGCGTTGCCGGCGGCGATGCGGTGCGTGCCGCGATTGCCCAGGCCAGCCTGCACGACGGCGGGCAGGTGGTGGCGGGTGCGCTGGCCGACCGGCTGGTGGACATGCTGGCGCTGGCCTGCCTGGTGGCGATCGGCGCGTTCATGCTGGCCGGGGGGGGCAGCGGTGCGCTGGCCGTGCAGGTGCTCGTGGTGTTCGCCGCGGCCCTTGTCGGCACGATCTACATCGCACCACGGCTGCTGCCGGCGCTCTGGGGGCGGCTTGCGCTGCCGGGGCGGGAGGCGGCCGCGCGGCTGGCCGGGGCGCTTCGCGCCATCGGGCGCAATCCTCTTGTGCTGGCGGGCACGCTGGCGCTGTCGGTCGCGATCCAGGGGCTGTTCGTGCTGCTGGCGATGCAGCTGGCGCGCGCGGTCGGGCTGGATCTGCCGCCGGGCGCCTGGTTCTTCGCCTGGCCGCTGGCCAAGATACTGGCGGTGCTGCCGATCTCGCTGGGGGGGCTGGGGCTGCGCGAGGCCTCGCTGGCGGCGCTGCTGGCGCCGTTCGGGGCCGACGCCGCGCAGGTGGTGACCGCCGGGCTGACCTGGCAGGCGGTGCTGTGGCTGACCGGCGGGCTGGGCGCGCTGGTCCTGACTTTCACCGGCGTCGGCTGGCGCCCGCAGGCGGGGGCCGCCGGGATGCCCGGCCGGGGACACAGGCGATGAGCAGGGAAAACGGGAACCGGAAACCGCCGGTCATCGAGGTGCTGGGCGCAGGCCCCGCCGGTATCGCCGCCGCCTACGCGCTGGCGCGCACCGGCAAGGCCGATATCGAGGTGCTGGAACGCGCGGGCGCGATCGGCGGCAACTCGGCCTCGTTCCGAATCGACGATATCTGGTGCGACTACGGTTCGCACCGCTTTCACCCGGTGGCCGATCCGCATGTGCTTGAGGATGTCAAGCGGATCATGGGCGACGACCTTCTGCTGCGTCCGCGTCACGGGCGCATCCGGCTGGGCGGGCGCTGGATCCATTTCCCGCTGAAACCTCTGGACGCGCTGGTGAAGCTGCCCCGGACATTCGCCCTTTCGCTGCTGGCCGACAGTTTCATGGGCAGGTTCCGCAAGCCGTCGCCGGGCCCGCGCACCTTTTCCAGCGTGCTGCTGGAGGGGCTGGGTCCGACGATTTCCGAGAATTTCTACTTTCCCTATGTGAAAAAGCTCTGGGGGGTGGAGCCGGAGAAGCTGGCGGTCAAGCTGGCCGAGCGGCGCATTTCAGGGAACTCGGTTTCCAGGATCCTGCTGAAGATGATGCGCATGCTGCCGGGGCTGAAAGGCAAGACAACGGGGCGATTCTACTACCCGCGCCAGGGCTTCGGGCAGATCTCGCAAAAGATGGCCGAGGCCGCGCGCAGCCACGGCGCACGGTTTCGCCTGAATACCGAGATCACCCGGATCGAGCGCCAGGCCAACCGCGTCACCGGCGTCTGGCTGCGCGACGGCGACAAGCAGGTGCGCCGCGAGACGACGCAGGTCCTGTCCACCATTCCGCTGACCGCGCTTGTCGCGCTGATGGACCCGCCGCCGCCGCCCGAGGTCGTTGCCGCCGCCCGAAAGATCCGGTTTCGCGGCATGATCCTGCTGTATCTGGTGCTCGAATGCGACCGGTTTACCGAGTTCGATGCCCATTACTACCCCGAGCTTTCGATTCCGATCAGCCGCATGTCCGAGCCGAAGAACTACAATGGCGCAACCGCTCCGCGCGGCGTGAGCGTGCTGTGCGCCGAGCTTCCGGCCGATCCCGGCGACAGGTGGTGGAACATGTCGGACGAGGAACTGGGCAAGCATTTCACCCGCTGGCTGGCACAGGTAGACCTGCCGGTAAACGTGCCGGTCCGGCGCTGCGAGACCCGCCGCCTGGCCCATGCCTATCCGGTATACGACCTTGATTACGAACCGAATTTCAGGACCATAGATGACTGGTTCATGGGGCTTGACGGGCTTCTGGTTTTCGGTCGGCAGGGGCTTTTCGCCCATGACAACACGCATCATGCCTTCGCCATGGCCTATGGCGCCGCCGACTGCCTGGACGAGAACGGGCAGCTGGACCGGGCGAAATGGGAATCCCTGCGCGAAGTGTTTTCGCATCACACGGTCGAGGACTAGACCAGGATGAGCCCCCCCGGCATCGATATCCTGATGTATCACTCCATCGCGAAGGCCGATGGGCCGACCTCGATCGCGCCCGAGGTGTTTGCGGCGCAGATGCACGCCATCGCCGAGGCCGGGGTTGCGGTGGTGACGCTGGATGACCTGGTGCTGGCGCGCGCGGGGCGAAAGGCGCTGCCCGGGCATTGCGTCATCGTGACCTTCGATGACGGCTTTCGCGATTTCCGCGAAAACGCCTTTCCGGTGCTGGACGCGCTGGGGTTTCCGGCCACGGTCTATCTGCCGGCGGGCCAGATCGGGCGGCGCGAAAACTGGGTCGGGGCGCACGAGCCGGCGCGCCAGTTGATGAGCTGGCACGAGGTGCGTTGCCTGGCCGAACGGGGCATCGTTTTCGGGTCGCACACGATGAGCCACCCGGACCTGAGCGCCGTCGATGACGAGGTGCTGGAGGTGGAACTGAGCCGCTCGCGCGCGGTGATCGGCGATCATGTCGGCAGGCCGGTGCACCATTTCGCCCCGCCTTACGGGCTGGCCGGCGCGCGCGAAAGGGCGGCGATCGCGCGCCTTTACAGGACCTCGGTCGGAACCCGGCTGGGCCGGGCCGATCCGGCCGCCGATCTGCACGATCTGCCCCGCCTGGAGATGTTCTATTTCACCGACATTTCGCGCTGGCGGGCCTATCTGTCGGGGCGCGCGCAGGGCTATCTGCGGGTGCGAAAGCTGATGCGCGGGCTGAAGCACTCGGTGCTGGCGCCCTGGCAGTAAGGCGGCGCTCGGCAAGGCGGCGGCCCGCAAGACTGTGATCGGCAAGACTGCGGCCCGCAAGACTGTGATCGGCAAGACTGTGATCGGCAAGACTGTGATCGGCAAGGCGGCGGTGCGGTGCGCGTGAAACCGCGCCGCGCCGGCTTGCATTTTTCCAACATTTTCGACGGGTCATCCGGGGGCGCCGCCGGGTGTTCCTGGATGATTTCAACATCCGGGCAGGGCTACCAGATCGCCCGGCCCAGTTGGAACAGATAGGAGGTCGTCTTTCCCGCCTCATCGACCACGCGCACGAAGACCGGGTTGTCGCCGCTTTGCGCCACGGCCCGGAAGGCCAGGGTGCCGTCTTCGCCCGCCTTCAGATCGGTCTGGGCAATCGGCGCGCCGTCCGGGGTCCCTAGGCGTGCTTCCACATGCGCGGCGCTGGCGGGGCTGAGCGTTGCGCGCAGGTCGATCGTCCTGCCGGCCCGCAGGGCCCCGCTGACCCGGAGCGCCACGCCCGGATCGCCGTTTTCGCTGGTCAGGACCGCGCCCGTGTGGGCGAGCGCGCGCACCCGCATACCGGCAAGGGCAACGACGCCGACCAGCATCGCCAGGTTGAGCCAGCGCATCCAGCCAAGCCCGTGGAGGAACCGCGCGAGCGCCCCGCGCGCGGGCTCGGCGCCGGGCCGCTGGGCGATGCGCGCCGCATAAAGGCCCGCCCCGCTGACCAGGCCGTAGATCGAGGCCACCCCCAGCAGGGCCCAGAGCAGGCGCGAGGCGCTGCCCGCGAAAAGGCCCACATGGATGGCGGTAAAGAACGGCGCCAGCCTCTCCTTTCCGGGCTGGTCCGCGGGGCCGACGATTCCCAGAACCGCGAGGCTGCGCGGATCGACGGAAATACGGGTTTCGCCGCTCAGCACGCCGTCAGCGTCGGTATGCCCGGCCACCACGATTGCATCGCTGCGCCGTTGGGGCAGGCTGACGGTTTCGGGCACGAAGGTCCGGCGCGCGCCGATGGCGGCCGAAACCGCGCGGTCGAGGGCGAGGCCGTCGAACCCGTCGGGCAGGATCTGCGCGCGCTCGGGCGTGCCGGGCGGGCGCTTGGCATGCACCCCGGCCAGGACCGAGCCATCGAGAAAGAAGAACACCGCCGAGGTGGCGATCATCAGCAGGAAGATCGCGCTCCACAGCCCCAGCAGCCGGTGCAACCCGCCCTGAAAGCCCACCGGGCCAAGGGCGCGCCCGGGCACACGGAAAAATCCGCGCCAGAACCGCCGGTAGGCCACCAGCCCGCTGATCACCGAAAACAGCAGGATCGCGCCGGTGGCGCTGACCGCAAGAAAGGCCAGCCGCGAGGGGACCTTGCGCGGCACCAGCAGGCTGTCGTGCAGTTTGCGCAGCACTTCGCGAAAGTTGTTGAAGCGTGTCACATCGCGCAGTGCCGCGGTCTGCGGATCGCTCCAGAACACCACCTTTTCGCCCCAGGGCGTGGTGGCGGTGCTCTTGTCGGCCAGCCAGGGGGCGGGGCGTGGTTCGATGGTGCCGACACGCACCGCCGGGTGCGCGGCATGGATGGCCGCGTAGATCTGTCCGAACGTGGCCGGTTTCGCGTCTCTGCCCGGCGAGACCCAGATCGCCGGGTGGGCAACGGCCAGCACCTCGTCGCTCAGCACCAGGACCGTGCCGGATGCGAATATCAGCGAAAAGAAGATGACCAGGTTGAGGCCGAACCACCTGTGGAGCCGCACCAGCATGGACCTGAAACTGCCTGAACCCATCGTTGTCCCCGCGCGCCTCTGGCTAGTTGTTCAGACCACCATCGATCATTCCGCGGTAGAGTTCAAGAAAGCTGCGATGAACCGCGGGCGAGGAAAACCGCTCGTCCCGGCTGAGGGCAAGGGCGTTCTGTCCGAGGCGGCGGCGCAGTTCGTCGTCTTCGATCAGTTCGAGGACCGCCTCCGCCAGGCCGGCGACATCGCCCACCTGCAGCATCCGGCCGACCCGGTCGTCAACCAGTTCGCGCACCCCGCCGCAGTCGGTGGCAACGACCGGAAGCGCGGACTGGAAGGCCTCGAAGATCGAGATCGGCAGCGCCTCCCAGCGCGAGGTCAGCAGATAGAGATCGGAGGCCGCCAGCAGCCGTTCCACCCGCGACACCGGCCCGAGGAACTTCACCCGTTCGGACACGCCGGTGATCAGGGCCCATTGCTCGACATGGCGGGCCAGGGGGCCGTGACCGCCGACCGCGAACACCACGTCCTTGCGCCTGTCGGCGACCTTGCGGGCCACTTCGATCATCATGTCGATGCCCTTTTGCGGGGCCAGGCGCGACAGGCTGGAAACAAGGTAGCGCCCCTTGCCGCCCAGAAGCTGCGCGCGATAGGCGGCGACATCTTTCACGTCCACCGGCGGAAGCGGCTTGACGCCCAGCCCGATCACCTGGGTCTTTTCGCGCGCAACGCCAAAGTCGATCAGATGGTCAAGCGAGGTGCGGCTTGGCGATACCGTCAGGTCGGCAAACCGGCGCGCCAGGCGGGCGACGCTTGCGATGCGTCCGGGTTCCGAGCCGTGGTAGGTCAGGATCATCGGGATGTTCAGCCCGGTCCTTGCAAGGCCGGCCACCAGGGCCGGGGCGGTTTCATGGGCATGGACAAGCTGGATCCGGCGCTGTTTCAGCGTGTTGCGCAGTTGCCGGACGATGGGCATCAGCGCTGCGATCCGCCCGAACATGGAGCCGCCCAGGGCGGAAACCCGGTTCAGTTCCAGCGGCACGAAGCCCGGATCGTCTTTTGCCAGGGCCCATTCGCCCAGATCCCCGGCCAGCGTCACCTCCTGGCCGGCGGCTTGCAGAAACGCTGTCAGATCAAGAATGTGCCGCTGGATGCCCCCGGCGCGGAAATTGGTGTTGATCTGCAGAATGCGCATTGCCGGGGCGCAGTCACGGGCGTAATCCTCGCTGGCGATACGTTTTGAATGCAACACTTTTTTTTCTCTACAATGCCCCACAGGCGCCAGCCTTGTATGATTGAAACCCGTCGCCAAAGATGACAACACCGCCAGGGGTCGGCACAGGGGCGACCCGGCTGCCGGGCCAATTCAGGAGATTCAGCCCATAATGTCAATCAGAAGACAGTTTGGCAGCGGTGTCGCATGGATGGCGGTCGGGAATTGGATCGAACAGGGGATCAATTTCGTCGTTTTCGTCGTATTGGCGAGGATTCTCGGCGCCGAATCCTACGGGCTTCTGGCCATGGCGGCGACTCTCGTGCTGATGTCCGAGGCCCTGGTGCGCGAGTCCTTCTCGGACTTCCTGATCGCCGCGCGCGCGCCCGAGCCGGGCCACTACAATGCCGCGTTCTGGCTGCTTGCCGGGCTTGGCGGGCTGCTGGCGCTGGCGCTGTTTCTCGGGGCCCGGCCGATTGCCGCGGTCTATGGCGAAAAACAGGTGGTGCACCTTCTGCGCGTGCTGTCGGCGACGGTCGCGATGATCTCGCTCAGCGCCATTCCGGTTGCGATCCTGCGACGGGACCTGCGCTTTCGCGTCCTCGGGATCCGTGCGGTTGCCGGTGTCGCAAGCGGCGGCGCGGTGGCCATTGCCATGGCGCTGACGGGCCATGGCGTCTGGAGCCTGGTTGCACAGCGCCTGGTGCAGGTGTTCGTGAACATCGCCATCGCCTGGGCAACGGTCAGCTGGCGCCCGGGGCTGCGGCTGACCCGCCGCCAGCTGCGCGATGTCTTTGCCTTCGGCGGAACCGTCCTTGGATTGCGCGGGGCGGAGATCGCGGTGGTGCAGCTGCCGATGATGATCGTCGGGGCAACCCAGGGCGCGGCGGCGCTCGGCCTGTTCTCGGTGGCCTGGCGCGTGGTCGAGATCGGTTCCTTCCTGATCGTGACCCCGCTGCGCCTGGTTGCACAGCCCGCCTTTGCCTCGATGCGGCGCAAGGGCGGCGATGTGGGCAAGCTGCTGCTGCGGATCACCAGCCTGTCGGGTCTGGTGGCCTTCGCCGCCTTTGCCGGGCTGTCGGTTCTGTCGCATGAGGTCATCTTCCTGATGTTTCGCACCCGCTGGGAGCCGGCCGCACCGCTGCTGTCGATCCTGGCGCTGCTGGGCGCCTATCTGTGTGTCGAGAAGATCCACCAGTCGTTCTGCCTTGCCGCCGGGCGGGCCACGGCGACGGCCCTGCTGAGCTGGGCCGAGGTGGCGGTGGTTTCCTTCGCCGTCTGGGCGCTGCGCGATCACGATGCGCGGGGCATGGCCCTGGGCATGGTGGCGGGCCTGGGGGCGATGTGGTGGTTCCGCTTCCGGGTGCTTGCCGCCATTGCCGGCATCGGCGTGCGGGTGCTGATCGGCCAGTATGTGGTGCCGCTGATCGGGGCGGCGATCATGGCCGGGGTGGTGCGGGCGGTGCTGGCGTGGCTGCCGTTTTCCAACGCATCGCTTCGCCTGCTGGTCGGGACGCTCGCGGGGGGGGCGTTCTATGCCGCCTACGGCCTGCTGTTCATGTCCGAACGGCTGGCCCTGCTGATGCGCTTCGCGGCCCGGATGGCGAAGCGCGGCGAAGCGCTGGAACGCGAAACGGGACAAGCGAAATGAGCGAAGGAAAGAGATGAGCGAGGCAACAAGAAAACCGGGACCCGGGCGGCGCCCGCTGCGAATCCTGATGCTGTCCACCTTCTATCCGCCGTTCTCCTTCGGCGGCGATGCGGTCGGGGTGCAGCGCATGGCCCAGGCCCTGGCGCGGCGCGGCCACCAGGTGAGCGTGGTTCATGACGAGGATGCCTACCTGACGCTCGGGGGCAAGGAGCCACAGTCGCCCGCGCCCGCCGACGGGGTTCGTCGCATCGGGTTGCGGGCGCGCCATTCCATGCTGTCGAACCTGCTGACGCAGCAGACCGGCTATCCGCTGGTGCACGGCCGCGAGATCCGGCGGATCGTGGAGCAGGGACATTTCGACATCGTGTGGAACAACAACGCCTCGTTGATCACCGGGCCGGGGATGCTGGCCCCCGGCGACGGGCTGCATGTCTACGAGGCGCATGAACACTGGCTGGTCTGTCCGACCCATGTCCTGTGGCGCCATGACCGCGAACTGTGCGATGCGCGCCAGTGCCTGCGCTGCGCGCTCAGCTACCGGCGCCCGCCGCAGATCTGGCGCGCCACCGGCCTGCTGGAGCGCAATCTGGACAAGGTTGACCTGCTGATCGCGAAAAGCGCCTTTTCCCGCGACAAGCACCGCGAATTCGGCCTGAAACACGACATGGAGGTGCTGCCCTATTTCCTGCCGGCTGCCAGCGCCGACAGCGCCGCCGGGCACGGCGACAGCGGCGACACCGACGGCGCGCCCGCCGCGCCCCACGACCGGCCCTATTTCCTGTTCGTCGGCCGGCTGGAAAAGATCAAGGGCCTGCAGGACGTGATCCCGGTATTCGACAGCTACGGCGATGCCGATCTGCTGATCCTGGGCGATGGAGACTATGCCGACACGCTGAAACGCCAGGCCGCCGGCAACCGGCGGATCCGCTTCCTCGGGCGCA
>JALSRF010000198.1 GCA_026984895.1 Paracoccaceae bacterium | reverse complement strand
AACCCGGATTCCCGGCCACGGTGCTGCCGGCGTTTCTGAAGCGCATGCAGGTGGCGCACCGGATCGAGTATCAGAACACCTATGCGGTGGTGAAGGAGAAGATCCCCGAAGGGCGCACCTATTGTTCGTTATGTTCGCGGCTGAGGCGCGGACACCTGTATCGCATCGCGCGCGAAGAGGGCTGCAGCGCCGTGGTGCTGGGCCACCACCGCGACGACATCCTGGAAACCTTCTTCATGAACCTGTTCCATGGCGGCCGCCTGGCCACGATGCCGCCCCGCCTGGTGAACGAGGCCGGCGACCTGTTCGTGCTGCGCCCGCTGGCGCACGTGGCCGAGGCCGATTGCGAAAAATTCGCAAAATCAATGAATTACCCGATCATCCCGTGCGATCTTTGCGGTTCGCAGGACGGGTTGCAACGCCAGCAGGTGAAGAGGATCCTCGATGAATGGGAGGCCCGCGCCCCGGGTCGGCGGCAGGTGATGTTCCGCGCGCTGATGAACGCACGCCCGTCGCACCTGCTGGATCCGCGGCTGTTCGACTTTGCCGGGCTGGAACGCAAAGCCGGCGAATTTGATGAAAATCTCCCGCAGAATCCCCGGCCGCGTTAACCCCCGGCATATCGACCGGCCCTAGCCTTGGCGCTGTTCGCGAGGGGGCCTCGGTCAGCTGAAGGGTATGTCATGTCTGCAGGACGTTGGATCAGATTCAAGGATTTCCGCAATCGTCTGGGCTCGGCGCTTGTCGGTCCGCAGACGCTGGCATTCCTGCCGGCACTTACCCTGGGGGCTTACTGGTTCGGCGGCGAAGGGTTGCTGCTGTTTTGCGCGCTGCTGCTGCCGGCCGCCTTTGCCATTGCCGGGCTGTTCTCGGGCACCGGCCCCGCCTGGAGCCAGGCGCGCGACCGCGACACCGACCTGCTGCTGCCCTCGGTGGCAGAGGAATTCATGGACGACACCCTGGCAAGGGAACGCGCCAGCGGCATGACCACGGCCGCCTTCGCCATCGAGATTGACGATTTCGCCGGCATCGAAAGCCAGTATGGCAGCCGCGCCGCCGGGGCGCTGATGAAACAGATCGCAAGGCGCATATCTTGGGCGCTTCGCGACAGCGATTGCGTGGTGCGCCTGGACGGGCCGCGCTTTGCCGTCGCGCTTTCGCCGGTGCGCCGGGCCGATCTGGAAACCGCTTTCGAGTTGAGCCGGCGCCTGCAGGCCGCCATTGCCGAACCGATTTCCATGAATGCAACCCGCGTGTTCCTGACGGCATCGGTCGGCTTCTGCCTGCCCGCGCGCGCCCCCGCGCGCACCGGCGCGGCACTTCTGGACGGGGCGCAGCAGGCGCTGGAAAGCGCCTTGCTGAACGGGGCGGGTTCGATCCGCGCCTATTCGAAGGACACGCGCAAGCGCCGGGCCGAAACCAATGCGCTGCGCGGCGATCTGATCGGCGCGCTGGAATCCGGGCAGGTGCAGCCGTGGTTCCAGCCGCAGGTGGCCACGGTCGATGGCGCCATTACCGGGTTCGAGGCCCTGGCGCGCTGGAACCACCCGGAGCAGGGCTATGTCCTGCCCAAGGATTTCCTGCCTCTCATCGAGGAGATGGGGCTTCAGGAAAGGCTGTGTCAGTCAATGGTGTCGCAGGCGCTTGGGGCCATGCGCAAATGGGAAAGCAAGGGGTTCGAGATCGCGCGCGTCGGCGTGAATTTCTCGGGATCCGAACTTTCGAACCCCAGCCTGTGCGAATGGGTCGGCTGGGAACTGGACCGTTTCCAGATTTCCCCGGAGCGCCTTTGCATCGAGGTTCTGGAAAACGTGGTTGCCGAAACCGAGGACGATGTCATCATCACCAATCTGGAGGCGCTGACCGGACTCGGCTGCAGGATCGACCTGGATGATTTCGGCACCGGCCATGCCTCGATCGCCAGCATCCGGCGGTTTTCGGTGGACCGGATCAAGATCGACCGGTCTTTCATCACCCGTATCGACCGCGATACCGAACAGCAGAACATGGTTTCCGCCATCCTGACCATGGCCGAACGGCTGGGGATCGACACCCTGGCCGAAGGGGTGGAAACGATCGGCGAACATGCGGTCCTGGCGCAGCTTGGCTGCGCGCATGTGCAGGGGTTTTCCGTTGCCCGTCCGATGCCGCTTGATCAGACATTCGAATGGATCGCGGGATACCGGCAGAAGATGGCGGAAGCAAGGAAGGTCGGGCGCATCGCCGGATGAGATTTTCCGCCGGCTGCCGGGGGTTTCGTGCCGGCCACGCCGGCCGCTCATGCGTGCCGCCTGCACCCGCTGTTGCCCCGCCTGCATCCGTTTGTATCCGTTTGTATCCGTTTGCTCAGGGGGGGGCGAAGGCGGCGCCGCCGGGCGGTATCCTTCGCCGGAAACCGGGTGAAAACCGTGATCGCCGCCGCCGGCCTGGCCTGTTGACATTCCCGCCCCTGCCCTGTTGAACCACCCTGACCCGAAAATGCGCAGGTGGGACGCTGACATGGACGATCAGAACAAGAACCTATTCCTCGCCACGGCTCTGAGCTTTCTGGTGATCATGGTCTGGTATGTCCTGTTTCCGCCGCCCGACACGACCACCGATCCGAACGTTGCCACGCAGGGCGAAACCGTCGCCGATGCAACCGCGCTCCCGCCCTCGAATGCCGATACCAGCCTGCCGCCGGCGTCGGAGCCGACCGCGGCCGGTTCGCCGGGCGGCGGCGCGGCCGCTTCGCAAGCGGCCTCGCAAGCGGCGCCGGACACCACGCCGGCCCCACGCATTGCCATCGACACCCCGCGCCTGACCGGAAGCATTTCGCTGCGCGGCGGGCGCTTTGACGAACTGAAGCTGAAGGACTACCGCGAAACCCTTGATGCGGACAGCCCCGATGTCACGCTCTGGCGTCCTTCCGGGCAGACGGACGCCTATTACGCGCTTTACGGCTGGGCCCCTGGCGGACAGTTGCAAGACAGCGATGTCCCCGGCCCGAACACGCTGTGGCATCTGGCGAGCGGCACCACCCTGACACCGCAGACGCCGCTTGTGCTGGAATGGGACAACGGCAAGGGGCTGGTGTTCCGCCGGAGTGTCTCGGTCGATGAGAACTACATGTTCTCGGTGACCCAGGAAGTGGTGAACAACACCGGCGCACCGATCCGCCTGGCCCCCTATGCCGAACTGGTGCGCGAGGGCAAGCCAAGCAATCTCAAGGGGTATTTC
>JALSRF010000197.1 GCA_026984895.1 Paracoccaceae bacterium | reverse complement strand
CCGATACCGTAGATGCACGACACCGAGGCCACGATGATCACGTCGTCGCGTTCCAGCAGCGCGCGGGTGGCCGAGTGGCGCATGCGGTCGATCTGTTCGTTGATCTGACTTTCCTTTTCGATATAGGTGTCGGACCGCGGCACATAGGCCTCGGGCTGGTAGTAGTCGTAGAACGACACGAAATATTCCACCGCGTTTTCCGGGAAGAACCCCTTGAATTCGCCATAAAGCTGGGCGGCGAGCGTCTTGTTCGGGGCCAGGATGATCGCCGGGCGCTGGGTCTGCTCGATGACCTTGGCCATGGTGAATGTCTTGCCGGTGCCGGTGGCGCCCAGCAGCACCTGGTCGCGTTCGCCGGCCTCGATCGCGGCCGCCAGTTCGGCAATCGCCGCGGGCTGATCGCCGGCGGGCTGGTAATCGGTATGCATGACGAAACGCCGGCCGCCTTCCAGCTTGGCGCGGGCCGCGGTCGGTCTTCGTGGGACGGTGACATCAGGGGGCATGGCGATTCTCCGGGTGGCGCCAAGGTCGATCACTTTTTGTTCTTTTGCAACAGGCCATTGCACCGGGGTTTTCGTGGCAAGAGTCAGCCTATACCGGCATCGGGGCGTTGCAAGGTTCCGGCCCGGGTCTTATTGTGCGCCGCAACCGAGTGGAGTAATTCGTGATCAATCGGCGTGACTTCAACAAGACCCTTGCCGGTCTGGTACTTTCTTCTTTTGTGTCCGCCCCCGCGCGGGCCGCGGCCCCGGCCGGTTCGCAGGCTGCCGAAAGGGCGTTCCTGAACCGCCTCAGTTACGGCGCCACCCCCGAAAGCCTTGCCGAGCTGCAACGGCTCGGTCGCGCGGGCTGGCTTGAGCGCCAGCTTGCCCTGCCGGCGCGCGATGCGGCGCTTGACAAACGCCTGGCCGGGTCCGTGTTCTGGATCGAATACGAGGCCGGAGAGGGCGAAACCGGCGAAAAATGGGATGCCGTCGAAGAGTTCCGCCCGCTGTCGCTGTTGTATGCCCCGCCCGACCAGCTTGTGCGCCTGACCGATTACGACAATGCCATGGACTACAGCGAACGCACCCGGCCGATGGTCGAGGTGATTGTCGCGTCGATCATCCGCGCGGTCCACGCCCCGGCTCAGCTGCGCGAGGTGATGACCCAGTTCTGGCACAACCATTTCAACGTCTATGCCGACAAGGACGAAACGGTCGCCGCGCTTTTCCCCCCCTACGACAGGGCACTGCGCGAAAATGCGCTGGGAAATTTCCGCACGCTGCTCGGGCAGGTCGCCCATGCGCCGGCGATGCTGCACTATCTCAACAACGACAATTCGAAAGCCAGCCCGGCAAATGAAAACTATGCCCGCGAACTGCTGGAACTGCACACCCTGGGCAGGGAAAACTATTTCAACGACCGCTACGACAACTGGCACCAGGTTCCCGGCGCCAACGAAGGCATGGCCACGGGCTACATCGACGCCGATGTCTATGAGGTCGCGCGCGCGCTGACCGGCTGGACCATTGGCGACGGGCGCGAATACGGCGACAACCAGCAGACGCCGATGAGCGGCGAGTTCGCCTATGTCGAGGCCTGGCACGATCCCTATCAGAAACGAATCCTCGGGCGCGAATTCCCGGCCTTTTCCGGGCCGATGGAAGATGGCGAAACCCTTCTGGACATGCTTGCGGCCCATCCCGGAACCGCGCATTTCGTCAGCGGCAAGATCCTGCGCACGCTCGGAATCGAGGCGCCCTCGAAAGCCTATCATCAGGCGATCGCCAGGCGGTTCCACGAAACCCGCGATGCGCCCGACCAGATCGCGCAGGTGATCCGCGCCATCGTCGCGCATCCCGAGTTCGACGCCACGCCGCCCACCAAGCTTCGCCGCCCGTTCGAATTCGTCGCCGCGATCTATCGTGCAACCGGCGTGGATGTGGCGCCGCAACACGACGACCTGTTCTGGGCGCTCGAGAACGCCGGCTGGACCCAGCACCTGGTGCATCCGCCCACCGGACACAGCGACAAGACCGAGGACTGGGCCAATACCCGGCTGGTGAACGGGCTGGTCAATCTGGGCATGGGGGCGCATTCGGACTGGCTCGATGCCACCCGCCAGCGCCTGGACGGCGCACCGGACGGCGCGCGGGACCTGGCCGGGCTGCTGCGCCACTGGGAAGACCGGTTCCTGGTGCCCCACGGCGGTTTCGGCGATGTTCTGGCCCGGCTCGACGCCAGCCCGGACGATCCCTTGCCGGACAACCCCGAGGAACTGTCCCAGCTCAACGCGGTTCTGGTGACCGCCGCTGCGCTGGGCCCGGAATTTCTGTTCAGATAGGACGATGTGATGGCCGACCCCATTCTGGTTGTGGTTTTCCTGCGGGGCGGAGCGGACGGGCTCAGCATGATCGCGCCGACTTCGGACGAAGATTACATCGCCGCGCGCCCGGAGGACATGCGGGTCCTGCGCAAGGGAGACACGCCGGGCCTTGCGTTGTCGAACCCTGCGGCGGACGTGGATTTCCGCTTTCACCCCAATGCGCGCGGCCTGTCCGAGCTTTACAACGCGGGTCACCTGGCGGTGATCCATGCCTCCGGTCTGACCGACGGCACGCGCAGCCACTTCGACGCCGAAGACAAGATCGAACGCGCCACCAAGAGCTACGTCAGCGGCGGCTGGATCGGGCGCTGCCTGAATGCGCGCAAGCCCGAAGGCATCCTGCCGGCCCTCGCCGTCGGCGGCTCGGCGCCCGACAGCCTGCGCGGCTCGGCCCTGACCGCCGTCGCCGAGAGCCTGAACGACCTCATCCTTTCGGGCGGTGACGATCTGGGGCCGCTGATGCGCGAGCGTCTGCGCGCCGGCTTCGGCTCTCACCCCTTGCTCAAGGTTCCGGTGGAGCGCCTGATCGGTCTGAGCGACGTGCTGTCCGAGCGCCTCATCGACCGTGACACCGGCGATTTCGGCGAATACCGGCCGGCTGTCGAATACCCGGAAAACGACCTGTCCAGCCAGTTCAAGACGCTGGCCCAGGCGATCAAGCTTGACCTGGGGCTGCGCATCGCGACGGTGGATTTCGGCGGCTGGGACACCCACGAGGACCAGGCACAGGAATTCGGCGGCAACGTCGGCGTGCTGGCCGGCTCGCTGCAGGCCTTCTGGCGCGATCTCGGCGATGGCGCCGAGAACGTGACCGTCGTGGTGATGAGCGAATTCGGCCGCCGCCTGCGGGCCA
>JALSRF010000196.1 GCA_026984895.1 Paracoccaceae bacterium | reverse complement strand
GCTCTATCATGGCATTCCGACGATTTTCATCCCGCAGATGGCCGCCTACATGGACGACCAGGAGCGGCGCGCGCGCGCGGCCTGCGATCGCGGTCTGGCGGCCTGCGTCGGGGCGCATGAACTGCTGGCGCTCGAACGCACGCTGCACGACTTTCTTGAAGGCGACCGGGCCGCAGAGGTGCGCGCCGCCCTGCAGGCGCTGGAACTGCCCGAGCCGGGCACGGCCCACGCCGCACGCCTGATTGCGGAGGTCAGCGGATGAGCGCGACGGAGGCAACCCTGGGATGGCTGGAGGTGGCGGCGCGCATCGTGCCAGGCGGGCCCGAAACACTGGACGATCTGCCCGGCATGGACGATCTGCCCGCCGCGCGCCGGGGCGGCTGGCTGGCGCGTCAATTCCCGCCGCAGGCCGCCCTGCCGCACGCCCATTGCCTGTGGCCCCTGCGCGACGCCGGTCGCGCGTGCATTGGCGTGCGCGTCACCGCTGCGCTGGCCGATACCGCCGGCGTTGCCGCGCATCTGGTGGCCATGGCCGCCGAGCGCGCCATCACCCCGATCATCCTGTCGCAGCTGTCGCCCAGCGGGTTCGAGCGCTACGGCTTTCGCGTGGAGCGCCTGGCCGGCGCGAACGAGGCCGAACGCGCCGCCTGCGAGGCCGAACTGACAAGCCTGTGGGACATCGCGCTGATCATCGATGCGGCGGATATCGCGTCCTATTGCTGACCGGCGCGAACAAGCGTTTGCCCGGGCGTGCTTTCCACGCTAAAGACCTGCGACCGAACGGCAGTCCGCGTGCGGCAGGCCCCGCCGCCTTGCCGCGCCACACCAGGGAGATCCCGGATGAACAGCAAGGATCGGCTGAGCGCATTGCGGCGCGCGCCGGGCATCGTGCGCATACATGGCCACCGCGGCGCGCGCGGCATCATGCCCGAGAACACCATGGCCGGGTTTCGCTTTGCCCTGGCGTGCGGGGTGAAGGTGCTGGAATGCGACGTGCAGTTCGCGCGCGATCATACGCCGGTCATTACCCACAACGCGCGCCTTTCGCCGGATGCGGTGCGCGGCGCGGACGGGCAATGGGTGGACGGGCCGGGGCCGCTGGTGCATGGGATCGGGCCTGACGAACTGGCGACCTTCGATGCCGGCGGTCTGCGCGCGGGAACGCGCTATGCCGGGCGCTTTCCCGATCAGGCCTTCCTCAGCCTGGAGCCGATCCCCTCGCTTGACGATCTGGCCGCGCTTCTGGCGCGCGGGGAACACGACGATGTCTGGCTGAATCTGGAAATCAAGTCGTCTCCGCACCGTCCCGAGGCATCGCCCCCGATCGCCGACATGGTGGCCGCGGTGGTCGCGGTGATCCGCGCCAACGGGCTTGAACGGCGCACCCTGGCGCAGTGCTTCGACTGGCGCGTGCTGGTGGAAATGCGCCGGCAGGCGCCGGGCGTGGCGCTGTCCTTCCTGACGGCACTGGCGGGCGACGCCGGCCACGGGGGCGACGCCGGTAACGACGAGGACGCCGGTAACGACGAGGACGCCGGCCACGACGAGGACGCCGGCAATGACGAGGACAACATCTATCCCGACTCGCCCTGGCTGGCGGGCCTGGCCACCGGTCGGCGCGACGAAGACCTGCCCCGGGCGATCGCCGATGCCGGCGCCCAGGCCTGGAGCCCGCATTTCGCCGACCTGACGCGCGCCCAGCTGGAGCGCGCCCATGCGTTGGGCCTGATCGTGAACGTCTGGACGGTGAATGCGCCCCGGGACATAGACCGGATGATCGAACTGGGCGCGGACGGCATCATCACCGATTACCCGGGCCGGGTGCAAAGACGGCTGCGCGCCCGGGGAATGGGCTGGGTCTGAGCCGCCGCCTCTGCCGCCGCCCCCGTCGCCGTCCCGCTCACCGCCCCCGCTCCCGTCGCTGCCCCCGCCGCTGCCCCCGCCGCTGCCCCCGCCGCTGCCTCTGCCGCTGCCCGCGCCGGTGCCGCGCGGGGGGCGGACAATCTGTCTCTTCCATGCGCTCGGCCGAAGCCTTATGGCGTGGGGCGCGCATCTTGCGCAGACCGGAACCGCGCAACAGGATGGCCGACATGAGCACAGCGCACGCATCGCTTCCCCGTTTCGGGCGCCATTTTGGCGATGCCGTCTTTTTCGTCCTTCTGGGCGCGGCCGCGATCGGCCTGCGCCAGCTCAGCGTGAGCCGGCCGGATGTGCTGCCGTTCGTGGCCCCCTGGGACTTCGAGGCGGTGAGCTTCGTTTCGGCCTGGGCGGCGCTGTGGTTCTACCTGCGCGGGCTGTGGCTGAGCGCCGCGGCCGAGCGCCCCCGCCTGTGGCGCCGGCTGTCCTTTCTGAGCGGCCTTGCCCTGACCTACGCCGTGGTTCAGACGCGCTTTGACGACATGGCGCAGCACATGTTCTTCCTCAACCGCGCCCAGCATGTGGTCATGCATCACCTGGGGCCGTTTCTGATGGTTCTGGGCTGGCCCGCCGAAACGCTGATGCGGGCATTGCCCGACCCGCTGCGCCGGCTGATCGGGGCGCGCTGGCTGGGGCGCGTGGTGCATGCGGTCCAGAACCCGGTGCTTGCCGCTTTCCTGTTTGTCGGGCTGGTTGCCTTGTGGCTGATCCCGTCGGTGCATTTTCAGGCGATGATCAACCCGCGTTACTACGCGGCGATGAACTGGACGATGATCGTTGACGGCCTGCTTTTCTGGTCGCTGGTGCTGGACCCGCGCCCGAAGCCGCCGGCGCGCGTTTCGGTGTTTGGGCGGGTGCTGATGGTGATCCTGATCGTGCCGCCGCAGATCCTGATCGGGGCGATCGTGGTGTTTTCGCGCCGCGACCTGTATGACTTCTACCATTGGTGCGGCCGTCTCTACCCGTCCATCGGCCCGCTGATCGATCAGACCTACGGCGGGCTGATCATCTGGATCCCCAGCGCGATGATGAGCCTGGCCGGGTTGTTCACCGTGCTGAATTTCGCGCGCCTGTCCGAAAAGCGTGCAGGCGCCGCTGCGTCGTCGTCCTCGGCGGTCGGCGGGCGCTGAGCGCAGCCGGCCGGTGGGTGGCGGGCGGCGGGTGGCGGGCGTCGGGTGGCGGGCGGCGGGAACCGTGACGAGGGGCCGCGAGGGGCCGTGGCGACGGGCGGTCGGATGAGAGGCCGATGGGGCCGGTGGCGGCCGCGCTTCGCCTCCTATTCCGCCAGCAGGCGGCGGACATCGGCA
>JALSRF010000195.1 GCA_026984895.1 Paracoccaceae bacterium | reverse complement strand
CGCGCGTTTCGTGGTGCTGCGCGGCGCCATGGCGCGGCTGAACCGGGCGCTGGCGCAGTTCATGCTGGATTTTCACACCGAAAACCACGCCCTGACCGAGATGAACACCCCGGTGCTGGTGCGCGACACGGCGATGGTGGGCACCGGGCAACTGCCGAAATTCGCCGAGGACAGCTACCAGACCACCAACGGCTGGTGGCTGATTCCGACAACCGAGGTGCCGCTGACCAACACGGTCGCCGGCGATACGCTGACCGCCGAGGCGCTGCCGATGCGCATGGTGGCGCATTCGGTGAACTTCCGCTCCGAAGCCGGCAGCGCGGGCAAGGACACCACCGGCATGCTGCGCCAGCACCAGTTCGAAAAGGTCGAGATGGTGACCATCTGCGCCCCCGATCAGAGCGAGGCCGAACACGCCCGCATGACCCGCTGCGCCGAAGCGGTGCTTGAGGCGCTGGAACTGCCCTACCGCACGGTGAAGCTTTGCACCGGCGACATCGGCTTTGGCGCGCGGCGCACCCATGATATCGAGGTCTGGCTGCCGGGGCAGAACAGCTACCGCGAAATCTCCTCGGTCTCGACCTGCGGCGACTTTCAGGCGCGGCGCATGAACGCGCGCTTCCGCCCCGCCGCGCAGGCCAGGCCCGAATTCGTGCATACGCTGAACGGCACCGGGGTGGCGATCGGGCGCGCGCTGATCGCGGTGCTGGAAAACGGCCAGCAGGACGATGGCTCGGTCCTGTTGCCAAAAGCGCTCAGCCGCTACCTGGGCGGCAAGACCACGATCACCGCCGAGGGGATTTTATCCTGATATGGCAATGGCTTGACAGCCATGCAAAAGCGGCATCCCGGCAATGCAGAAGCAGCATTTGTGCGGGCGGCGCGCACGCCTTATCTGCCGCACGGCCAATGCGAAACACCGCGTCGGCAGGTAACAGTTCAGGAGTCAGACCAATGCCAGCCCCCACCCGCACGACCCCCGTTGCGCCGTTCGGCGCCATCGCCATCTACCGCCTGGTGCAGACCGTCGCCGCCGCCGGCCAGGCCCTGCGCGCCCGGATCGTCGCCCGACGCACCCGGCGCATCCTGGCCGGGCTTTCCGATGAAATCCTGGAGGATATCGGCCTCAGCCGCGCCGATATCGTCTGAGTGCGCCCGCCCGGGGCGCTCTTCGCGCCACCCGTCCGGGTGGCGCGATCAAGGGTGGGGCGATCAAGGGTGGCGCGATCGGGGGTGGCGCGATCAGGAACGGCCCGGCCCGTCCGGGCGGCGCGCCCCAGCGCCCCAGTCCCCTGTGCCCCAGCGCCCCAGCGCCCCAGCACCTCAGCATCCCGGTGCCTCAGCGCCCAGTCCCCCCTCAGCGCCCAGTCCCCGGTGCCCCGGTGCCGCCGCGCCCCCTGACGCCCGGATGCCTGACGCCCGGACGCCCGGACGCCCGGCGTCAGATCAACTGCCGATAGACCTCGACCGCGATCTTGCCCAGTTGCGCGCGGTCAAGCTTGCCCACCACCGCATAACGCAGCCTTTCGTCCTGCCAGTAAACCCCCGAAAGCCCGTGCCGGCTGTCGAACTGGAACGAGGCCAGCGTGCCCTTGCTGCCGGTCGTGGCATAGACGGTGATCCGGTCGCCGGCCGGGTTTTCATACATGAACTGCGCCGCCGGGCCGCTGTCTGCCGGCAGCAACCGGCCGCCGACAAGCGCATAACCCGACGCCGAGAGATCGGGCGCGCTGATCCGGGCCCCCAGCCTCTTGGACAGCCAGCCGACCAGATGCGCCTCGTTCGCCGCCCCGACCTCGACCGGGTGCAGCACCTCGGGGCTGTAGACCGCATGCGCCAGCATCGCCTCTTCCACCAGCGTTTCTGCCATCTTCGGGCCGCCCGCCGTCCCGATGGCACCATGCGCGAACCAGCCGCCGCCGGCCCCGAGCGCCACCAGCGCCAGCGCCGCGGCCGCCTTCACCCAGCCCCCGGTCTTTTGCGCGCGCGCTGCCAGCATCCCGGCGGTGCGTGCTTCGGCCTCGGAGACCGGGAACAGCGCCTGAAGCGCGCGGTTCTGGCGTTGCCAGTCGGCCACCTCGGCCGCCTGTTCCGGGTTGGCGGCCAGAAAGGCCTCGACCTCGGCCGCCTCGGAGCGGCTCAGAGCGCCATCGACATAGGCATGCAGGCGCTGCGCGCTCATCCTTGCTTGTTCGTTACCGTTCATCTCACGCTCCTCAGCGGCGGTTTCGATCCGCCCTCGGCCCCCTGCCTCAGTTTCGCACGCGCGCGCGAGATGCGCGACATGAGCGTGCCCACGGGTATGTCCAGCGCCCTTGCCGCGCCGGCATAGTCCAGCCCGCCGACCACCACCGCCAGAAGGGCTTCGCGCTGCTGCGCGGGAAGACGCGCGAGGCTGCGCGCCATCTCGGCCAGTTCCAGCCGGTCGCCGCCCGCCGGGGCGACATGGAATTCCTCGTGGCGCTCCAGCGCGTCGCCGTCCAGCGGGACCGCGCGCAGCTTGCGGTCCCGGCGCATCTGGTTGCGGAAGATGTTCAGCAGCATCTTCATCAGCCACGGCCTGAGCGGGCGCCCCGGCAGCAGCAGCGCGCGCTTGCGCAGGGCGCGCTCGGCACAGTCCTGCACCAGGTCGTCGGCCAGCGCCCGGTCCCGGCACAGCGAAAACGCGAAGCGCCACAGGTCGGGCAGGCAGGCTTCGAGCCTTTCGTGAAACGAGCTCATCGCCGGCGTTCGCCTTTCGCGGTCCCGGGCCGCGCCGGTGCAAACGCTGTTGTCCTGGTCGTCGCGGTTTCGGTCGTCGCGGTTTCGGTCGTCGCGGTTTCGCTCATTGCCGTCCCGGTCATTGCCGTCTTGCTCATCGCGGTTTCGCTTGCGGCGTGGCGACGCCCGCCCCTGCGCGCGCCGCCATCGCCCTGGTCATCGGTGTTGCAACCGGGTCATCAGTGGCCGGGCACCGCGATGTGCCAGACGCCCTTGACGCCATCGCCGGTCATGTCGCCGGGGTGCTTGTCCTTGAACCACAGATACAGCGGATGGCCATGATAGGCCACCTGCATGGTGCCGTCCTTGCGCTTGATCAGCGAATAGCCGCGCCCCAGTTCGGCACCTTCTTCGGCCAGAAGCGGCGGCCATTTCTCGGCACAGGCGCCGTAGCAGTTGGACACGCCCTTTGCGTCCTTGTCGAAGGTGTAGAGCGTCATCTTGTTCTGGTCCATCAGGTAGGTCTT
>JALSRF010000194.1 GCA_026984895.1 Paracoccaceae bacterium | reverse complement strand
CGCCTCCTGCACCCCCCTGCCGGGGCGATCGCGCTGCGCCGTCTCAGGCCGCGGCCTCGTCCTCTTCGGCGGCCTGGCGGTGCCACATGGCGGCGTAGCGCCCGACGCGCGCCAGCAACTCGTCATGGGTGCCGCGCTCGACGATCCTGCCGTCTTCCAGCACCACGATCTGGTCGGCATCGGCAATGGTGGACAGCCGGTGGGCGATGGTGATCACCGTGCGCCCGTGGCCCATTTCGCGCAAGGAGTCCTGGATGTCCCGTTCGGTCTGGGTGTCAAGCGCGCTGGTCGCCTCGTCCAGCAGCAGGATCGGCGGGTTCTTCAGAATCGTGCGCGCGATCCCGACGCGCTGTTTCTCGCCCCCCGAAAGCTTCAGCCCGCGTTCGCCCACGGTGGTGTCGTATCCGTCGGGCAGCGAGGCCACGAAATCGTGGATCTTCGCCGCCTTCGCCGCCGCAATGACCTCATCGCGGCTGGCGTCGGGGCGGCCGTAGGCGATGTTGTAATAGATCGTGTCGTTGAACAGGACCGTATCCTGCGGCACCACGCCGATTGCCTTGTGCAGCGAAACCTGGGTCACGTCGCGCAGATCCTGTCCGTCGATGCGGATGGCCCCCCCGGTGACGTCGTAGAAGCGGAACAAGAGCCGCCCGATGGTGGATTTTCCCGAACCGGACGGGCCGACGATGGCAACGGTGCGCCCCGGCTCCACGGTGAACGAGATGCCCTTGAGGATTTCGCGTTGCGCTTCGTAGCCGAAATGCACCTCGTCGAAGGCAACGCGCCCCTCGCGCACCTCCAGATCGGGCGCGCCGGGCCTGTCGCTGACCTCGGGGGGCTGTTCCAGCAGAGCGAACATCTCGCCCATGTCCACCAGCGACTGGCGGATTTCGCGATAGACCGAGCCGAGGAAATTCAGCGGCAGCGTGATCTGCACCATGTAGGCGTTGACCATCACGAAATCGCCCACCGTCAGGCTGCCGTCCTGCACGCCCATTGCCGCCAGCACCATCACCGCCACCAGCCCGGCGGTGATCAGCACCGACTGGCCGAAGTTCAGGAAGGCCAGCGAATAACTGGTCTTGAGCGCCGCCGCCACATAGCCGCGCAGCGCCCCGTCATAGCGCGCGGCCTCGCGCGCCTCGGCGCTGAAATACTTGACCGTTTCGAAGTTCAGCAGGCTGTCGATCGCCTTCTGGTTGGCGTCGGTGTCCTGGTCGTTCATCTGCTTGCGGATCTTCACCCGCCATTCGGTGACCTTGAAGGTAAAGGCCACATAGGCGGCGATGGTCGCGGCCACCACCGCCAGATACCGGGCATCGAACAGGGTGAAGAAGATCACCGCCACCATCACCAGTTCCAGCACCAGCGGGCCGATGTTGAACACCAGAAACCGCAGCAGGAATTCGACCCCCTTGACCCCGCGCTCGATGATGCGCGACAGACCGCCGGTCTTGCGGGTGATGTGGTAGCGCATGGACAGCGCATGGATATGCTGAAAGGTCTCCAGCGCCAGCTGGCGCATCGCCCGCTGACCGACCCGCGCGAACACCACGTCGCGCAACTGCTGCATCCCCACCGCCATCGCCCGGGCCACGCCATAGGCCACGGTCAGCCCCACGGCCCCTGCGCCAAGCGTCCAGGCGGCCGAGGGCGCCTCTCCCGAAAGCGCATCCACCGCCGCCTTGTAAAAGAACGGCGTGCCCACGGCGACCAGCTTGGACAACAGCAGGAAGGCCATGGCCACGACCACGCGCCAGCGCACCCATGGTTCGTTCGCGGGCCACAGATAGGGAACCACGCGCCGGATCGTGCGCATGCCGCTGCCCGGCTCCTGCGGCTGCATGCGCGCATCGCTGACCGAATGTCTTCGCAACTGCTTCTCCTCATTTCGGGCTGCCCGCCGTGCGGCAGACGCACGGCCACAGGCGCCTTACCTATGCCTGCCCGGCGACGGTTTCCAGCCCGTCACCGGGGAATCCTGAAGACCTGTCCCGGATAGATCAGGTCCGGGTCCCGGATGTTGTCGCGGTTGGCCTCGAACACCCGGACATAGAGGATGCCGCTGCCATAGCTCCTGGAGGCGATGCCCCACAGCGTGTTGCCCGGCTGCACGGTCACCAGCGACAGCCGGATCCCCTCTTGCGGCGGGGCCTCGCCCGACAGCGCGGCCAGCGCCGCCGGCTCTTCGCGCTTGAACGGCGTTTCCACCCGCGAGACGACCTTGCCGGTATCGTCAAGCTGATCGACCCGCAGCGTGTAGATCCCGGTATCCACCTGCGGAAGCTGTGCGCGCCAGCTGCCGTCTGCCAGGATTTTTTCCGAACTCACCGGCCTGTTGTCGATATAGACCCGCACAAATCCGGGGCCGGTCCCGCGCCCGGCCAGGGTCACGTCGCCGGTCGGGTCGTAGTTGATCGAATCCAGCGCGATTTCCCTGGGCGCCGCGGGCGCGTCGCCGCCGGGCTGCAGCACCTTGATGCCCTGCTCCGAGGCCAGCAGGACGCGCGGCGCCTCGTTGGCGGCCGCGCCCGGCGCCGCCGCGGGCGCCGGCGGCACATGGGCGGGGTTTGCGCCGGCCGGCTTGTGCGCGCCGGGCGCAGCGCGCACCGGATCCGCCCCGGACGAGGGCTGAAGCGACGCGATCTCGGGCGGCCGCTGTTCAGGCGAGGGCGACACGGAGGCGGGCGGCGCGGAGGCGGGCGGCACCGCAGCAGGCTGCGCGGAGGCGGGCCCATCCGTTGGCCCGGCGCCGCTCTGCGTCCCGCCCGGCGCCGCCGGCGCGACGGCCCTGCCGCCCTGCGGCACCGAGGCGTCGGAGCCCGGGCGCGCGGGCGGGCGCCCTGCCCCGCCGGTCGCCTGGGCAACGGCCGTGCCGGCCGGCGGGGCGACCGGATCGATGATCACCGTTTCCGGGGACACCACGGCCTCCGTCGCCCCGGCGGGGGTCAGGCTCAGCGAAAGGGTGCGGATGCGCGTGGCGGGCTCGACATTGAAGATCGACACGAAATTGCCCCGGGCATCCACCGTGGACGCGGCCACCGGCTGGCCATCGAGCAGGATCGAGACCGCGGCATCGGGCGCACCGGAGCCGGCCACCAGAACGGTGCCGTCGGGATCCACCCGGACCACATCAAAACGCGCCGCGCCCGGCGTGCCCGGCGCGTCCGGCGCGCCAGCGTCCTGTGCCGGGGAGCCGGGCGCGCGGGCGTCCGCCTTCTGAGCAGGCGCGCCCGGAGCGGG
>JALSRF010000193.1 GCA_026984895.1 Paracoccaceae bacterium | reverse complement strand
AGCCCGCCCAGTCCGAGGTCATGCGCCGTGACCCGCCCGTTGATCTCGGCATGGGTCAGGAAGCCCTTTTCCAGGCGCAGCACGTTCAGCGCCTCCAGCCCGAAGGCACCGCCGCCCAGGGTTTCGGCCTGGCCCAGCAGCAGCCGGAACAGGCTTTCGCCATAGCGCGCCGGCACCGCCAGTTCATAGCCGAGCTCGCCGGTAAAGCCGATCCGAAACACCCGCCCGGCGACCCCGCCGATACCGACCCGCGCGCAGGCCATGAACGAAAACGCCTGCCCCGGTTGGTCCGCCTGCCCCGGCGGGTCGTCCAGAACCGCATCGACCACCCGGCCCGACAGCGGCCCGGTCACCGCGATCTGCGCCCAGTGATCGGTGGCATCCAGCAGGCGGATGTCGCGCCCCGGGCAATAGGCCCGGGCGGCGAATTCCAGGTGGCTGAGCACCTGCGCGGCCGCGTCGGTGGTGGTGGTGACGACGAAATGCGCCGGCCCCAGCCGGGCGCAGGTGCCGTCGTCCAGCACCATGCCGTCCTCGCGCAGCATCAGCCCGTAGCGCACCCGGCCCTCGGGCAGCGCGGACATCGTGTTCGTGTAAACAAGGTCCAGGAAGTCACTGGCATCGCTTCCGAAAACCTCGATCTTGCCAAGGGTCGATACATCGCAGACCCCCACCGAGCGGCGCACCATGGCCACCTCGCGGTCGCAGGCCTGGCGCCAGGTCCTTTCTCCGGGCGCCGGAAACCACGCCGGGCGATACCAGAGCCCCGCCTGCGTCATCGCGGCGCCGCGATCGGCCGCCCCCCGGTGGCATGGGCTCCGGCGAACCGGGGCAAAGCCGCGCCCGCCGCCGCCCGCCCCCATGGCGGCAATGCCGACCGGGGCATAGGGCGGGCGAAAGGTGGTGGTGCCGTTCTGCGCAAGGCTGCGTCCGGTGGCCTCGGCCAGGATCGCCAGCGCAGTGACATTGGCCGTCTTGCCCTGGTCCGGGGCCATGCCCAGCGTGGTATAGCGCTTCATGTGCTCGGCATGGGAAAAGCCTTCGCGCGCGGCCTGTGCGATATCGCCGACGGTCACGTCGTTCTGAAAGTCCACAAAGGCGCGCCCGCGCCCGGGGGCCGACCAGATCGCCCCGGGCGCGCTGACCCTGTTGTCGGCCTGGGGGATGGCGCCCGAGGGCGTCGGCAGCCCCAGCGAATCTAGCGTCAACTTCGCCCTGTATGCCCCTGATTTCAAGGCGCCTTTCGTCGAAAATACCCCGGCCGCGGCGCCGGCGACCTCCATCCCCGGCACGGCGCCGGGCGCCGAGGCCAACGGCGGCACGAACGCACAAATGCTGTCGTTCCAGACGGGCTTTGCCCCCAGGTGCCCGGACAGGTGCAATGTCGGGTTCCAACCCCCTGATATGGCAAGACAATCCGCCTTTAGCCAGCGCACCCCGTCTGGCGTATCCAGCCGAATCGCACGCAGGCCATGCCGGCCGCGCGTGGCCGATACCAGCGCACCGCGCAGCACCTCGAAATCGTCCCCGCCGCCGGCCGCGCCGCCAACCGCCGATGCGGCCTCGGGAGCGCCCTTCGCGCCCGGGTGCGCCTGGGCGCGGGCATCGATCAGCGCCACCACCTCGACCCCGGCTGCCCGCAGGTCGCGCGCGGTGCGCCAGCCATCGTCGTTGTTGGCAAAGACGGCCACCCGGCGCCCCGGCACCACCCCGTAGCGATGCAGGTAGCCGCGCACGGCGCTGGCCAGCATCACCCCGGGACGGTCGTTTCCGGGAAAGGCCATGGGGCGTTCCAGCGCGCCGGTGCACAGGATCGAGCGCCGGGCGACGATCCGCCAGAAAATCTCATGCGGCCGCTCGGCCGGGGCATCGGGGCTGTGCGCAACGCGCTCCAGCGCGCTGTAGGTGCCCTGGTCGTAAACGCCAAGCACCGTGGTCCGGCGCATGATGCGCACCGTCCCGCAGGCCTCCAGCTCATCGCAGACCCGGGACACCCAGGCGGCGGCCGGCTGCCCGTCAATCACTTCATCTTCGCCTGCCAACCTGCCGCCAGGAAACGGGTTTTCGTCGGCAAGGATGACATCCGCGCCGGCGTGGGCCGCCTTCAGAGCCGCCATCAGACCGGCCGGCCCGGCGCCGATGACAAGCACGTCGCAATGGGCCCAGGCCTTGTCGTGGGGCCGGCGGTCGGGCGCCTGCGCAAGCGTCCCGATCCCGGCCGCGCGCCGGATCAGCGGCTCGTAGATGCGTTGCCAGAACCCGGCCGGCCACATGAAGGTCTTGTAGTAGAAACCGGCCGCAAGAAACGGCGCGCCCAGGTCGTTGAGCGCGCCGATATCGGTGCGAAGCCCGGGCCAGCGGTTCTGCGAGAAGGCTTCCAGTCCTTCGTAAAGCTCCTGCGTGGTGGCGCGCTGGTTGGGCAGGGCCTGTGCGCCGCATCCGATGCGCACCAGCGCGTTCGGTTCGTGCGCGCCGTCGGTCATCACCCCGCGGGGGCGATGATACTTGAACGAGCGCGCGAACAGGCGCACCCCCCGGGCCAGCAGCGCCGAGGCCAGCGTATCGCCATGGTAGCCGGAATAGGCCCGCCCGTCGAAGCGAAAGGCGATCGGCCTGTCGCGCGCAATCCTGCCGTAGCCCGCAACCCTCATCGTCCGCGCCCGCCTTGTGCGCGCCCGCCTTTTGCACGCCCGCGCCCGCCCTGCCCGCGCCCGGCCAGGGCGATATCGCGCACCCGGTAGAGCGCGTGGGTCAGCGTATCGCGTTCGACCAGCAGCCAGGCGCGGCAGCCACCGCTGTGCTGCCACAGCTCGCGCGTGCGCCCGGCACGGTTCTCGCGCAGGTGCAGCCAGCTGTCCCAGGCCTCGTCCGGGGCGTCGGGCGCCGGGCGGTCCAGCGCCTCGGCGCCGCCCCGGCATGTGAACTCGCGCAGGTCGCGCTCTCCGCAATGGGGGCAGGGTATCCTCATCTCGTCATGCTCCGCGTTGCGTCCCTTTTTTCTGGCGCCTCCGGTTGGCTCTGTCCGCTCTTGCGGGCGCGCCGCTAGTGCAGGTTGTGGCGGGCGCCGGTGCCCTCTTCGTCGATCACATGGCCGGAACGGAACCGGTCCAGCCGGAACCTGCGGGCCACCGGGTGCGGGCGGTCGGTGGCCAGAAGATGGGCGAAGGCTTCGCCCGATGCGGGCACGGCCTTGAACCCGCCATAGCACCACCCGGCATTCAGGTAGAGCCCCTCCAGCGGCGTGCG
>JALSRF010000192.1 GCA_026984895.1 Paracoccaceae bacterium | reverse complement strand
GACTAGCGCCGCGCTGTGCGTGGCGTGACCAGGCAGAGGGGTTTGCGGATCGGGAGTGAGGCATTCATGGGAAAGGGTCGGGGAAGATGAGTCCGGTTGACAGCACCGTCGTTGCCTATGGCGTGCCGCTGGCCCTGTCTCTGGGGGGCTATCTCGCCTGGGGCAGGCTGCGTGAACGCCGCGCGCTTGCCGCCATGCGCGCGGCCGAGGCCGCCGGGCTGACCGAGCCCGCCTCGCTGCATCCGGTGATCGACCTGAGCTTCTGCATCGGCTGCGGCTCCTGCGTGAATGCCTGTCCCGAGGGCAGGATCCTGGGGCTGGTGGGGGGCAAGGCCCGGCTGGTCTCGCCCTCCAGCTGCATCGGCCATGGCGCCTGCGCCCGGTCCTGCCCGATGCAGGCGATCACGCTTGTCTTCGGCACCGCCACGCGTGGCGTGGACATTCCGCATGTGGGCGAGGATTTCCAGACCAATGTCCCCGGCATCTATATCGCCGGAGAGCTTGGCGGCATGGGGCTGATCCGCAACGCCATTGAACAGGGGCGCCAGGCGATGCAGTCGATCATCGACGAAAGGCGCCCGACCGGCGCCGGGGTCCTGGACGTTGTCGTTGTCGGTGCCGGGCCGGCCGGTATTTCGGCAAGCCTGGCGGCGAAACAGGCCGGGCTGAACTTTGTCACGCTTGAACAGGACAGCCTGGGCGGCACGGTCGCGCATTTTCCGCGGGGCAAGCTGGTGATGACCGCCCCGGCCGAACTGCCGATCTACGGCAGGGTTCATTTCCGGGAGACCAGCAAGGAAGCGCTGCTGGAATTCTGGCAGGGCGTGGTGCGCGAAACCGGGCTGGACATAACCTATGGCGAAAGGGTGGATGGAATCGAACGGGACGCGGATACGGGCCTGTTCCGGGTGAAAACGCAGGCCGGCACGCATGAGGCGGGCGCGGTGTTGCTGTGCATCGGGCGCCGCGGAACGCCGCGCAAGCTTGGCGTGCCCGGAGAGGAGGCGACCAAGGTGGTCTACCGGCTGAGCGATCCCGAACAGTATGCGGGCAGAGCCGTGCTGGTGGTCGGCGGCGGCGACAGCGCGCTGGAGGCGGCCCTGAGCGTTGCCGAGGTGGCGGACACGGATGTGACCCTGTCCTACCGCGGCGATGCGTTTTCGCGCGCCAAGCCGAAAAACCGCGACAAGGTCGAAGCCGCCGCCCGGCAGGGACGCCTGCGGGTTCTGCTTGGCTCGAACGTCACGCAGATCGCGCAAGATACCGTCAGTATCGACCAGAACGGAAGCCTGCACAAACTGGACAACGATGCGGTGATCGTGTGCGCCGGGGGCATTCTGCCGACCGGATTCCTGAAGGCCGCAGGCGTCGAGGTGGAAACCAAGTATGGCACGGCCTGACAGGGGAAATTCCGGTGCCCGGCGATGCCGCCTGCGCGCCGCGGAGCGGGCCGTGGCGCGGGGCCTGAGCCTGGGCGCGTTCGCGGGCGTGGTGCTGGGGGTGGCCTGCTTGGCCATGGCCGCACCTGCTGTCGCCCGGGATGGCGATGGCGCCGCGCCGGCCATCGTGGTTCCGGCCGATACCGACGCACAGGACGCGCGGGTGAAACAGGCGCTGGCGGCGGCGCGAAACGCGGTGCGCCGGCGTCAGTATGACAAGGCCGCCGAAATCCTTTCGGGCGAACTGCTTTCCGGCAACGCGGTGGCGCAATACCGGCTGGCGGCGCTGTATCGGGCCGGGCGCGGGGTTGCGCGCAGCGACGAACGCGCCTTTCAGCTGACTTTTCAGTCGGCATCGCACGGCTATGTGGAGGCGCAATACAGCCTGGGCAAGATGCTGGCGTCGGGGCGGGGGACGGTGCCCGACCCGGAACTGGCCGCGATCTGGCTGGAGCGCGCGGCCCGCGCCGGCCACAAGAAGGCGGCCGTGCTTCTTGCCCGGATGCGGCAGGCGGCGGCCCGGGCCGGGGAAAAGGCGCCGGCGGCCTCGGGCACGCCCGGATCGGCGGCCAGCCCCGGGGCGGGCAGGCTGGAACAGTCGGGTCTGTCCCGGGCCAAGGGCTGGACGCTTCTGATCGAAGCGGCGCGGCGCGGGCAGGTCGAAACGGTGCGCGAAATCGCTGCCGCCGATCCCGGACAGCTGGATGCGCGCGACGCCTCCGGCATGAGCGCATTGCACCATGCCGCGGCAAGCGGGCGCACCGAAGCCGCAAAGGCCCTGATCGCGCTTGGCGCCAACCGGTTTGCCGTGGATGGCAAGGGGCGCTCGGCGATCGCCCATGCGGTGCTGTCGGGGCGCCCGGAGACGCTTGCGGCCCTGCTGGAAGCGGGCGTGAACGGCAATATCGCCGACAGTCGGGGCGTGGCCCCGCTGGAACTGGCGGTGGATACGGGGCATTGCGACATGGTGCCGATCCTGCTGCGGGCCCATGCCGGGGTGGCGCGCCGGCGGGCGGGCGCGCTGGTGCACCGGGCCGCCGAACTGTGCGATGCCGAGGTGCTGCGCCAGCTGGAAGGGCACGGCTATGCCATGATCACCCTCGATCAGCAGGGCTTCACCGCGCTCTGGCATGCGGCGAAAAGCGGCAACCTTTCGGCGCAGCAGTATCTCGCCGGACTGGGCGACGATCCGAACCGCGTCGGCAAGAACGGCCAGACGCCCTTCCTGGCGGCGTTGCTGGGCAACCACGCGCAAAACGCGCTGGCCTTTCTGGAAGCGGGGGCCGACCCGAATGCAACCCTGCCCGATGGCGCCACCGCGCTGATGCTGGCGGTGCGTGCGCAGATGGTGGATGTGGCGCGCGCGCTGCTTGGAGTCGGCGCCGACCCGGATCGGCGCAACGACACCGGCAACAGCGCACTGATGCTGGCCGCGCGGGCCGGCAACGCGCAACTGGTGCGCCTGTTGCTGGACAGCGGGGCCAGCGCAACGCTGCGCAACAAGAAACGCGAACGCGCCAGCGACATCGCCGCCGCGAACGGTCATGAAAACATTGCCGAACTGCTGCGCTGAGACAGCGCTCGCCGCAGCCTCCCCGGCTTTCACGCCGCGTTCATCCTGTTGTCGGCCCGTCAGGCCCCCGGGCCAGGAACCGGGGCAGGAACCGGAGGCAGACGTCCGCACGCAGGCCCCGGGCCAATGCGATGCGGGTGCGATCCGGGCGAAGCAGCGGTGATCTGACGCGACATGCCCCGCGCGCCCAGGCCCCAGGCCCAAGGCGCGCGCTCTGGCCTCAGGCACTCTGGCTCCAGGCG
>JALSRF010000191.1 GCA_026984895.1 Paracoccaceae bacterium | reverse complement strand
CAGAAGCCGGGTGGGGCGCCGCCATATACAGCATGATCACCGGCGGCCCGACCAGCCCCGTAGCCCCGCCGAGCATCCCGCCCAGCCAACCGGCAAACGTGACCAGCCCGCCGCGCAGTTCACCGCGAATGCGCACGCCCCCGATCAGCAGCGCCAGCAACACCAGCGCCGCAATCGACACCGCATAGCGAAAAACCTCGGGCGCCACCCGCGTCAGGGCCCAAAGCCCGACCGGCAGACCAATGACCAGCCCCGCGGCCAGGCGCAGCAGATCGCGTCGATGCCCGTCGCGCAACGCACGCGGCATGTTCACCAGCGGGCCGATCATATCCATGGCAATCAAGGTGGTCAGCGCTTCAAAAGGGTCCAGGAACTTCCCGGCAACAGGCAGATAGACCATCGCCGTGCCAAAGCCCGCGAAACCGCGCACCATCCCGGCGACAAACACCGCCGCCGCCAGCCAGCCAAGCCCCAGCGTGGCAAACGCCGCGGCCAGCGTGTCAGGCATCTATGTTGGCAAACTGGTTCCCGGCATTGGCGTCCGGCCTGGACCAGTCGCGTTTCACCCCGAGGTAAAGCAGGATGTTGGTGGCCACGAAGACCGAAGAGTAGGTGCCCACGATCACGCCCCAGGTCATCGCGAAGACAAAGCCGCGGATCACGTCCCCGCCCAGCACCAGAAGCGCGATCAGCGCGATCAGCGTGGTGACCGAGGTCATGACCGTGCGCGACAGGGTTTCGTTGATCGACAGGTTCAGAACCTCTTTCAGCGGCTTCTTCTTGAACTTGCGCAGGTTCTCGCGCATGCGGTCGAACTCGACCACGGTATCGTTCAGCGAATAGCCGACAATGGTGAGAAGCGCGGCAATGATGGTCAGGTCGAACGGGATCTGGAACACCGAGAAGATGCCGATGGTCAGCAGCACGTCATGCACCAGAGCGGCCACCGCGCCCAGCGCGAATTGCCACTCGAAACGCAGCCAGATATAGACCAGCACCGCCCCGATCGCCAGCACCACGCTTTCGATCGCCGTGCGGATCAACTCGCCCGAAACCTTGGGGCCGACGCTTTCGACCGAGGGAAAGGTCATCGCCGGGTCGATCGCCTTCAGGGCATCCTCGATGCGCTTGACGGTCTGCGCGGCAACGCTCTCGTCGCCTTCCTGGGCCTCGAAACGGATCATGGCAACGTTCTTGTCCGGTCCGAAACCGGGGTCGAACACCTCGGTGATCGAGACATCGCCTATGTCCAGCTTCTTCAGTTCCGCCCGGTAGGTCGCGATGTCCACCTTGTGGGTGCTTTCGGTGCGGATGGTGGTGCCGCCGCGAAAGTCGATGCCGTAGTTCATGCCGATGGTCAGCATCGCCACCACCGACAGCACCACCAGCACCATCGAGGTGCCGAAGGTCAGCCGCGCATGCGCGAAGAAGTCGATCTTGGTATCGTCGGGGACCAGTTTCAGACGCATTGGTTCAGACCTCGATTGTCTTGGGGCGTTTACGCTCGAACCACATGACGATGATCAGGCGGGTGACGTAGATGGCGGTGAAGACCGACGTGACGATGCCAAAGCCCAACGTCACGGCGAAACCGCGCACCGGACCCGAGCCCATGACGAACAGGATGATCGCCGTGATCAGCGTGGTCACATTGGCGTCCAGAATGGCGCTCAGCGCCCGTTCATAGCCAAGTTCGATGGCGCGCGCCGGGCCACGGGCCGATTTCAGTTCTTCGCGGATGCGCTCGAAGATCAGCACGTTGGCATCCACCGCCATGCCGATGGTCAGCACGATGCCGGCAATCCCGGGCAGGGTCAGCGTGGCGCCGATGATCGACAGCAGGCCGAACATCAGCCCCACGTTGAGCAACAGCGCGATATTGGCGATCATGCCGAACCAGCCGTAGCTGAGCGCCATGTAGATCAGCACCGCCACGAAGGCGACGATGCTGGCGATCTTGCCGGCGTCGATGCTGTCCTGACCCAGTTGCGGCCCGATGGTGCGCTCTTCCAGGAACACCATCTGTGCCGGCAGCGCCCCGGCGCGCAGCAGGATCGCCAGCTTGGTGCTTTCCTCGACCGTGAAGTTGCCCGAGATGATTCCCGAACCGCCCGCGATATGGTCGCGGATGGTGGGGGCCGAGATCACCTCGCCGTCCAGAACGATGGCAAAGGGAGAGCCGATGTGCTTCGCGGTGTAGTCGCCGAACCTGCGCGCGCCGGACGGGTCGAAGCGGAAACTGACCGCCGGAGCGCCGTTCTGATCGAAGGTCGGCTGCGCATCCACCAGGTCCTCGCCCTTGACCACCGGGGTCTTTTCCAGAATGAAAAGCTGGGCCGGGTCGTTCAGCGAGGGGTAGATCACCTGCCCCGGTCCCGGGCGCGCATTGCGGTCGCGGGTGCGCCCCACCACCGGATGGAAGGTCAGCCGCGCGGTGGTGCCGATCAGCTGTTTCAGTTCTTCGGCCGAGCCGATGCCGGGCACCTCGATCAGGATGCGCCGGTCGCCCTGGCGCTGGATGGTGGGTTCGCGGGTGCCCACCTCGTCCACCCGGCGCCGGATGATCTCCAGCGACTGTTTCACCGTGCGGTCGTCGGTCAGCCGCTTTTCCGCCTCCGACAGCTGCACGATCAGCGTATCGCCCGAGGCGCTTGCCTCGATATCCCTGGCGCCGGCGCTCGACAACGAGACGATCGGCCGGGCCAGCGCGCGCACCACCGCAAGCGCACGATCCATCCCCTCGGGGCGCGAGATCCTGATGCGCAGCGTGCCGGCATCCGATTTCTGCCGGCGAATGGTGCCCACCGTGTCGCGTTCCTTGCGCAGCGCGTCGCGGATTTCGGGCCAGTAGCCGTCCATGCGGTCGGCATAGACGTCTTCGACCTTCACTTCGGCCAGCAGATGCGCCCCGCCCCGCAGATCCAGCCCCAGGTTCACCAGCGACGAGGGCAGCCACGAGGGCCAGCCGTCGCGCGCGGCGGCCAGTTCGGGCGTCTCGCCGCCCTTCTCTATCGCGGCCACGGCATCGTTGTGGCGCTCGACCCGGTTGTAGAAGGCATTGGGCATCGCAAGGACCAGCCCCAGCGCGACCAGCCCCCAGATCACCACCCGTTTCCATGTTTCTATCTGCAGCATTGCGCCTGCCCGTGTTGCCGGCCCGCCAGCCGGGCCCCTGTTTCTCGTCGCGTTTCCGCTTCGCCGTCTGCCTGCCGTCTGCTCGCCGCTTCGGGCCCGGTCGTCCGGCCTATTCGACGGCC
>JALSRF010000190.1 GCA_026984895.1 Paracoccaceae bacterium | reverse complement strand
TGCCGTTTCCGAAACAACTGTTTCCTGATCGCGGCCGAAACGATGGACCCGGGGCCGGTTTCGCCTTCGCGCGCAAAGTCCCTTTCGCGAAACCGCCTTCGCACCTATACCGGGACCCCATGAGCACCAACCCGCCCGCCCTGCGTCCCGACCGGGCCGCCGCCTGCACGCCCGAGCTGCGCCGGGATGGCCAGCCGACCATCGGCATGGTCAGCCTCGGCTGCCCCAAGGCGCTGGTGGACTCTGAGCGCATCCTCACCCGGCTGCGCGCCGAAGGCTACGCGATCAGCCCCGATTACGCCGGCGCCGATGCGGTGATCGTCAACACCTGCGGCTTCCTCGACAGCGCCAAGGCCGAAAGCCTGGCCGCGATCGGCGAGGCCTTGGCCGAAAACGGCCGGGTCATCGTCACCGGCTGCCTCGGGGCCGAGGCGGACGACATCACCGGCGCGCACCCCGGGGTGCTGGCGGTGACCGGCCCGCAGCAATACGAACAGGTGCTGGACGCGGTCCACGCCGCCGTGCCGCCCAGCCCGGACCCTTATGTTGACCTGCTGCCTGCCCGTGGCGTTTCGCTGACCCCGCGGCACTACAGCTACCTGAAGATTTCCGAGGGCTGCAACCACAAGTGCCGCTTCTGCATCATTCCGGCGATGCGCGGCCGCCTGGCCAGCCGCCCCGCCGCCGCCGTGCTGCGCGAGGCCGAAAAGCTGGTCGAAGGCGGGGTGCGGGAACTGCTGGTGATCAGCCAGGACACCTCGGCCTATGGCACCGACTGGAAGGACCGCCCCGAGAAGGCGCCGATCGTAACGCTTGCGCGCGATCTGGGTGCGCTCGGGGCCTGGGTGCGGCTGCACTACGTCTACCCCTACCCGTTCGTGCGCGACCTGATCCCGCTGATGGCCGAAGGGCTTGTGCTGCCCTACCTTGACGTGCCGTTCCAGCACGCGCATCCTGACACGCTGCGCCGCATGGCGCGCCCGGCGGCGGCGGAAAAAACGCTGGAGCACATTGCCGGCTGGCGCGCGATCTGCCCCGAGATCGCCCTGCGTTCGACCTTCATCGTCGGCTATCCGGGGGAAACCGAAGCGGAATTCCAGACCCTGCTGGACTGGCTGGATGAAGCGCAACTGGATCGTGTCGGCTGCTTTCAGTATGAAAACGTGGCCGGCGCGCGCGCCAACGCGCTGCCCGATCATCTGCCCGACGAGGTGAAGCAGGAGCGCTGGGATCGTTTCATGGCCCGGGCGCAGGCGATTTCCGAAGCCAGGCTGGCGGCCAAGGTCGGCCAGCGGCTGGAGGTGATCGTGGACGAGGTGGACAGCGAGGCCGCCACCTGCCGCACCCGCGCCGACGCCCCCGAGATCGACGGCAGCCTGTTCATCGACGAAGGCTTCGAGGGGCTGAAACCCGGCGATATCGTCAGCGTCGAGGTGGACGAAGCGGGGGAGTATGATTTGTGGGGGCGGTTGGTGTGAACGGCCCCGGCAAGCGCCGGCTGGCCGGGCGGTCGCGTTTCAGAAATCGAGGGACGGCAGCCCCACATCCGGCCCCGACAGCCCGCAGGTAAGCGAATCCAGGCTGGGCGCCAGTTCCAGAGCGGCGATCTGCACAACGTTCAGGAACGCCAGGTAGATACTCGGATGCTTGCCGTCGATTTCGAAGCGCGCCAGCTTGTCGCGATCCAGCAACCGGCTGCTGACGTGCCCCTCATGCGCCAAAAGGAACCGCCGCACCTCGTCGAACGACCGGTGCAGGGCCAGGTGGGTGTTGCGCTGCGCCTGCGGCCTCGTGCCCTCGGGCCAGGTCATTGGCGGGTGCCGCGCAACGTCGTGGAGCGCGGCAAGTTCCGGCAGCCATTCCTGTTCGGCAAACGGGATGTCGATCAGTTCGGGCGAAACCCGTTTCAGCATCTGGTAGTGGAATTCCTCACGACCGCGCGCTGGCGCACCACAGTTATAGGCCGACTTCAGCAGCTGGTGGTTGGCGAAAATGTAGGGAGCGAAAAACCGGTCGTTATAGGCCCGCCAGGTGCGCGAAACCCAGCGCCCCGAACGCAGCAGGACGCGGTGCAATGTGGGAACCTGATCCGGCGAAACCCCGGCCTCCAGCGCCGCATCGACGAAATCGCGGGTCTCGTCCAGGTTGGCCTGAGCAAAGCCATCGGCATAGATTTCGCATTTGTCGCCCTTGGCCAGGTGAATGTCATACCACCACAGCAGCTTGTCGCGGTCGGGAAAGTCGCGCAGCCCGGCGATGTTGCGCAGCCCCGATTCCAGCCCGTGCAACTGGACGATATCGGCCCTCCGCCCGCGATGGGTGAGGTCATGCAGGCTCATCTCGCCCTCGGTGGTGTGGATATGCGGCAGGATAGCCGCGTCCATGTGGAAATGCCGTTTCTCGACAACGCTGGTGCGGTCGATGACCTCGTGCTCCAGCCCCAGGGCGGCGCAGACCATGCCTGCCGCACGCACATCCGGGCTGATCGGCGGACCGTTGGTAAAGACCCGTTTCAGCCGATCGCGCGCGCCACTGGCAACGATCAGACCCAACAGCAACCGGCTGTCCTTGCCCCCGGACAGAGGAAAATCGATCGGCTTGTCGGAAAACTCCAGCACCGACATCCAGGAGCGGAAATAGTCATAGACCTCGTCCCAGTAGCGTTTCGGGGAACGCTTGTGCAGCGCCGCCAGTTGCGAATCCTCAAGGAAACGATAGTCCAGTTCTGCGATGCTGATTCGACCGTCGTTCACCGCAATCGATTGATTCCACAGAATTTCGCGCGTGCCCTCGAACAAGGCGTCCAGGTTGCCGCCGCCCCCGTAGGTGCATATCCAGCGGGCGAAATCGATGTTCGGCAGCGGTTTGTCGGTGTCGAACGCCGCCACCGCCGCCAGCATCGCGCGCGAGGCCAGCACGTCGCGCCCGTCGCCGCGCGCATGATACAGCGGGTAGGAACACACCGGGCTTTTCACCACCCGGCAGGCGCCGGTTTCGCTGACCGAAAGGTAGAAGAAATCGCCGTCATAGTCGCCGGCACGATCCGCATCGAAACACTCTACCGAACGGATCGGCTTCATGTTCTCGTCCAGCGCATAGCCCGCAAGGCAGGCAAAGCCGTTCTCATCCACCCGCAGCCGGTCCGACAGGCGGTGCACCGGGTGGCTTTCCCAGTAGAACGCCGCCACCGATACCGCGTCTGCCCCGCGTCCAACGCAATAGCGCAGCACCTGTTCGGCTTCATAGGCGGCGTATGCAGCCGGGTCGTGCCGCAGAGGCC
>JALSRF010000189.1 GCA_026984895.1 Paracoccaceae bacterium | reverse complement strand
CCAGATCATCGCGAAGGCCACGACCCGAACCGCGCCGAAAGGTTCGCCAAAGACCAGCACCGCGCAAAGGAATTGCAGCGTCGGGTTCAGATACTGGATCACGCCCACCGTGGACAGCGATATCCGCCGCGAGGCGTAGGAAAACAGGATCAGCGGGCTGGCGGTCATCGGCCCGGAAAACACCAGCAGCAGGCTGTCGCCCAGGTCCCGGCCGAACACCCCGCCCGGGCGCGAGACCACGCCCTGCCAGCCCTGCATGTGCACCCCCCACAGCCAGAGCGCGGCCAGCGGCGCCAGCAGGGCCACCTCGGCGGTGACCGACACGATCGGCCCGGCGGCGGTCCGCTTCTTGGCCAGCCCGTACAGGCCGAAGCTTGCCGCCAGCAGCAGCGAAATCCAGGGCACGCGCCCCCGACCGAGGCTGAGAACCAGCACCGCCAGGGCCGCGATCGCCACCGCCAGCCACTGGCCGCGCGGCAGCCGTTCGCCGAAACCCGCCACCCCCAGCAGCACCGCCACCAGCGGAAAGATGAAATAGCCCAGGCTGGCCTGCACGGTATGGCCGATCTGGATCGCGAGGATGTAGAGGAACCAGTTGAACGAGATCATCGCCGCCGCGAACCCCACCGCGCCGGCGCCGCGCCAGGAGCGCAGCAGCCCCGCCACCGCCCCCAGCCGGCGCCGGGCCAGCAGGATCGCGCCGAATAACGCCAGCGACCAGAGCGTGCGATGGGCCAGCACCTCGAGCGGGGCGACATGGGCCAGTAGCTTGTAGTAGAGCGGCGACAGCCCCCAGATCACGCAGGCCGCGACCATCGCCCAGACGCCCTTGCTGCGGTCGCTCATCGCCGCCTCCTCGTCACCGGCGCCAATCGGAAAAAACAATGGCCGCCCGGACGGGCGGCCACCGCTTGACAGCATTTCGCCCCGGCATCAGGCGTTCGCCAGCCGTTCGGCGACGTTTTCCCAGTTCACCAGGTTGTCGAGGAAGTTCTGCAGGTAGACCGGGCGCTTGTTGCGGAAATCGATGTAGTAGGAATGTTCCCACACGTCGCAGCCCAGAAGCGCGGTCTGCCCGAAGCACAGCGGGTTGACGCCGTTTTCGGTCCTGGTGACCTTCAGCGTGCCGTCGGTATCGACCACGAGCCAGGCCCAGCCCGAGCCGAACTGCCCGACGCCGGCGGCGGTGAATTCCTCCTTGAATTTCTCGACCGAGCCGAAGGCCTCCTTGAGGCGCGCCTCGAGTTCGCCCGGCATCGCCGGCCTGCCCGGGGACATCATCTGCCAGAACTGGCTGTGGTTCCAGTGCTGGGACGCGTTGTTGAACACCGCGTTCTGGGCAACCGAGCCGGCCTGGTAGGTGCCGCGCACGATGTCTTCGAGCGCCTTTCCTTCCCACTCGGAGCCGGCGGTGAGGTTGTTGAGCGCGGTGACATAGGCGTTGTGGTGCAGGTCGTGGTGGTATTCCAGCGTTTCCTTCGACATGCCGCCATCGGCCAGGGCGTCGTGGGCATAGGGAAGATCAGGAAGTTCGAAAGCCATTTGGGGCCCCCCTTGTTGTTCGCGGTTGATGTGACTGCCTCTTACCTGAGCCGGATGCGGCGCGGCGTCAAGGTGCGGATTGCCGCCCGCGCGTTCAACCGGTGGCGAAAGGGGGAAAGGGGGTTGCGCCCGCTGGCGCGGCCGCGGCGCCTCCGGC
>JALSRF010000188.1 GCA_026984895.1 Paracoccaceae bacterium | reverse complement strand
CGGGGGCGGGTTTCGGGCGGGGAGGAAAGCGGGCGCGTCTCAAGGACAGGTGACCTCGGAACCGGGTCTGGCGGCGTTTTTCAGCAGCGCGAAGCCGTAGGCGGCCTGCGAGCGGAAACAGACCAGGCTGAAGGCGTCGGGGGCGTCCTGCCAGAAGGCGGCGGCGACCTGGGCGAGCCGCGTGCGGCGCACTTCGTCGGGCGCGAGGCCGCGGGGCGAAAGATCGGCGGGCGTGAGCTTGGCCAGCACCTCGCGCACGCGCGCGCCTTCGAGGGTGAAGAGCGCACGCGCATCCGAAACGTCGGCCGCCAGGTGATGCCGGCCCGCGAGCGCCGTTTCCAGCGCGCTGCGAAGCGTTTCGGCCCCACCATGGGGCGTCAGGATCAGCAGTTCGTCGGGCGACATCCAGGCCAGCGCGACATCGCCCTTGCGCACGATCCGGCGTTGCGCGGGCGGCGTCAGGCCGGTGGCCCGCTTCACCGCCTGTGCGACCGCCGCATCGGCGAGTTCCGCGCGCAGCGTGATCATGCCGCGCGGCGGCGATTCGGCGATGCGCACAAGCCCGTCGTATGCGGCGCCGCCAAGGGCGTTTCGTGGCTCAGGCATTCTGCTTCTCCGCGTCGCGATCGTAAAACACCGGATCGGTGATGCGGGCCTTCATCGTGCCGCCGCCGATCAGCGCAAACGCCAGCACCTCGCCCATGCGGTCGGGGCCGCGTTCCACCAGCCCCATGGCGATGCCGCGCCCGAGCGTCGGTGAGAAATAGCTTGAGGTGACGCGGCCGATCACCTTTTTCTGGCCGTTTTCGTTCAGCCCCTCGCCCAGCGCACAGGCGCCGTCGGGCAGCACCCCGCCATCGAGCGTTTCCAGCCCCACCAGGCGCCAGCGGTTCGGGTCCTGCATGTGGCTGCGAGCCTGGGCGCGCTTGCCCAGGTAGTCGGTCTTCTTCTTGGAAATCGCCCAGCCCAGCCCCAGGTCCTGCGGGATCACCGTGCCGTCGGTTTCATCGCCGATCATGATGAAGCCCTTTTCGGCCCGCATCACATGCAGCGCCTCGGTGCCGTAGGGCATGGCGCCAAACGGTGCGCCGGTCTCGACCAGCCGTTCCCAGAAGGCCAGCCCCTGGCCCGCCGGCACCGCGATTTCGTAAGACAGCTCGCCCGAAAACGAGATCCGGAAGACGCGCGCCGCGATCCCGGCGACCTTGCCCTCGGCCCAGTGCATGAACGGCAGCGCCTCGGCGCTCAGGTCCATTTCCGTCAGCGTTTCGAGCAGCTTGCGCGCCTTCGGGCCGGCCACGGCGACCTGGGCGTATTGCTCGGTCAGGTTGGCGGTGTAGACCTCCCAGTCCCACCATTCGCATTGCAGCCAGTCCTCCATCCAGCCGTGAATGCGCTCGGCCCCGCCGGTGGTGGTGTGGCACAGCCAGGCATCGTCATCCAGCCGCGCCACCACCCCGTCATCGATCAGAAAGCCGTTTTCATCGCACATCAGCCCGTAGCGGCAGCGCCCGACCGGCAGGGTGCTCATCATGTTCGTATAGAGCATGTCGAGGAAACGCCCGGCGTCCGGCCCCTTGACG
>JALSRF010000187.1 GCA_026984895.1 Paracoccaceae bacterium | reverse complement strand
CCAGCCAGTGGCGCGCAGAGGGCGGCCCCGGCGCCACGCCGGGATCGTTCGAGGTGGTGTTGTAGGACAGCGGGATCGGCGGCCAGATCATCCAGCCCTTTTCGATCGCCTGCCCCGCGACCTCGCCGTCGGCGGCATCGGCGATCACCCCCGCGGGATCGTCCCAGCATTCGGGCAGCCCGCCGGAGACGATCAGGCATTGCACCGCCTTGTCGCGATAGATCGCTTCGGTCCTGAAATCGCCGCCAAAGGCGGTTTCCGGGTAGAACCTGAAAATCGGCATGTAGAGGGCGCCGCGATAGCTGACAAGGATGGGCTTGTCATTGGCCAGAAACTCGGCAAACAGCGAAATGCCGAACAGCAGCGCAAAGATGATCAGCGACCAGTAGGCACGCCGGTTGCGCGTGAAATTGCGCCAGCGGCGCTGGTTCAGCGGCGACAGGCGCATCACGTTTCCCTCACCTCGAAGTCGATGCGCGGATCGGTAAACACATACATCAGGTCCGAAAGGATGCCGACCAGCAGGCCGATCAGCCCGAAGAAGAACAGCGTCCCGAAGATGATCGGATAGTCGCGCGCCAGTGCCGCCTGGAAGCCCAGCCGGCCCAGCCCGTCAAGCGAAAACAGGGTTTCGATGATCACCGAACCGCCGAAGAACACGCCGATGAACAGCGACGGAAAGCCGGCGATCACGATCAGCATCGCGTTGCGAAAAACATGGCCGTAAAGCACCCGGCGCTCGGACAGGCCCTTGGCGCGGGCGGTCATCACATACTGCTTCTTGATCTCGTCAAGGAAGGAATTCTTGGTCAACAGCGTCAGCGTCGCAAACCCGGAGATCGACGAGGCCAGGACCGGCAGGGCAATATGCCAGAAATAGTCGGCCACCTTGCCAAGCAGACTCAATTCGTCCCAGTTGTCCGAGGTGAGGCCGCGCAGCGGGAAGATCTGCCAATAGGACCCGCCGGCAAACAGCACCAGCAGCAGGATGGCAAAGAGGAACCCGGGGATCGCATAGCCGACGATGATCACACCGCTGGTCCAGGTATCAAAGCGCGAGCCGTCCTTCACCGCCTTGCGGATGCCAAGCGGAATCGAGACGGCATAGGCGATCAGCGTTGACCAGAGCCCGAGCGTGATCGAAACCGGCAGCTTGTCGAACACCAGCGACAGCACGGATTCGTTGCGAAAATAGCTCTCGCCAAAGTCGAAGCGGACATAGCGCCACATCATGTTCATGAAGCGCTCAAGCGGCGGCTTGTCGAAACCGAACTGCTTTTCGAGCTCCTTTATGAATTCCTCGGGCAGGCCCCGGGCGCCGACGTATTTCGAACTGGCCGATGGCTTTTTCGAGACCGGAACGTTGCTGTCGGTTTCGCGCGCCCCGCCGGCGATGGTCTGAAACACATCGCCCTTGCCCTGCATCTGGGCGATGATCTGTTCCACCGGTCCGCCGGGCACGAACTGGGCCAGGGTGAAGTTGATGATCATGACCCCCAGAAGCGTGGGGATCACAAGCAGCAACCTGCGCAGTATGTAGGCGCCCATGCGACGCTGCCTTTTCCTGTCGCCTTACTGGAAGGCGCCCGCCTCTTTCAGGGCGGCGGCCTTGTCCGCGTTGATCCACCAGAAGTCGAGATATCCCAGCGCATAGGGCGGCAGCGGATCGGGATGTTCGAACATGTCGTAATAGGCCACGGTATGCACATCCTTGTACCACTGCGGCACCCAGAAGCGCAGCGCCCGCAGCACCCGGTCAAGCGCCTTTACCGCCGGGTCCAGTTCGGCCTTGGTTTCCGCCCGCCGGATGACCTCGATCAGCGCATCGACCGCCGCGTTCTTCAGCCCCGGAGAATTGAAGACCGACACATCCGCATCTTTCGAGCCCAGCATTTGCGCCAGGTTCGAACCGGGCTCGTAACCCAGCGCGATATTGTCGATCACCACGTCGAAATCGAAGGCATAGCGCCGGTCCACCCACTGGGCGTTGTCAACCCGGTTCAACGAGGCATCGACGCCGATCTTGCGCAGGTTGTCCACATAGGGGTTCACCACCCGGTCGAACGCCGGCGAACGGGTCACGAATTCAACCCGCAGGGTTTCGCCGGCGGCGTTGCGCCGCATGCCGTCGTCGCCCACGGTCCAGCCGGCTGCATCCAGCAGTTTCGAGGCCTTGCGCGCATTGGCGCGGTCGAAGTTCTGGTCGGGGTTCGACACCGGCGCCATTACCGGTTCGCTGTCCAGCACGCCCTCGGGCAGCTTGTCGGCGATCGGTTCGAGCACCGCGCGTTCTTCGGGCGAGGGCAGGCCCTTTGCCTCCAGATAGGAGTTTTCGGTGAACGAATTGATCCGCTCGTAAAGCCCGTAGAACAGTGACTGGTTCGACCATTCGAAGTTGAACATCAGACCGATGGCCTCGCGCACGCGGATATCCTGAAACTGCGGCCGGCGCAGGTTCATGACGAAACTCTGCCCCGAGGCCATGGTGCCGTCGGGGAGTTCGGCCTTGACCACCCATCCCTTGTCCAGCGCCGGGAAATCGTAGCCGGTGGCCCATTGCTTGGACGAATTCTCGATGCGGAAAGTGTAGGCGCCGGCCTTGAAGCCTTCGAAGGCGGCGTTCCTGTCGGCGAAATATTCCACCCGGATGGTGTCGAAGTTTTTGCGCCCGATGTTGATCGGCAGATCCTTGCCCCAGTAGTCGGGATTGCGCCGGTAGACCACGCGCTCGTTCACCACCGAACTGTCAAGCACATAGGGGCCGGTGCCCAGGAAGGGCTCGTCGCTGCTTTCGTCCAGCCGATGGCCGGTCTTTTCCATCCACGCCTTGGACAGGACCGGGGTGCCGCCGGCCTGTTCGATCCGGTCCAGCTTGGGGCTGTCGGGCACGAATGTGAATTTCACCGTCAGCGGGTCGATCACCTCGACCCCGGCGATGATGCGCGCGACGCCTTCGCGGTAGGACGGCAGGCCCTGCTCCATGAACAGGTTGAAGGTATAGGCAACGTCTTCGGCCGTCACCGGGGTGCCGTCGGAAAACTTCACGTTGTCGCGAAGATGGAAGATGACCCAGGACTGATCCTCGGGATATTCCAGCGTTTCGCAGATCAGGCAGTAGTTCGAGCCGATCTCGTCAGCGGTGCCGATCATCAGGCTTTCGATGGCGTCGGACGCACCCCAGGCCGACACGCCCTTGCGCGCAAACGGGTTGAAACTGTCGAATGTGCCCTGCGTCCAGAGGGCAATCTCCCCGCCTTTCGGCGCATCGGGGTTCACATAGTCCAGATGCTTGAAATCCGCG
>JALSRF010000186.1 GCA_026984895.1 Paracoccaceae bacterium | reverse complement strand
CTCCTGTTCATAGCCGATGTCGCGCACGCATTCGCGCGCGATCTCCTCGACCCGCCCGATGAACTTGCCGGGGCCGCGCACCTCGCCGCCGATGACCACGCGGTCGGTGGTGGCGAAGGTTTCGCAGGCCACGCGCGCGTGGGGGTCTTCGCTCAGGAATGCGTCCAGAACCGCGTCGGAGATGCGGTCGCAGACCTTGTCGGGGTGCCCCTCGGAGACGGATTCCGAAGTGAAGACGTAGTTTTGCCGTGCCATGAATTGCTCCATTGATGTCGTGCCGCCACGTCAGGAAGCCGTTGTGACGGTCAATCCACACCGGTTACATGCGCATCTGCCTGCGGTCAACCGGATTGGCCCGTGTCGCAAACCGGGCGCCAAGGTAGAGGAGAACCAGCGCCAGCAGCGCGGGCGCATCGCCGAGCCGCCAGTAGATGCTGGGAGGCAGCGGCGCGGGCAGGGGGGCATCGACATGCCCGGCGACGCCAAGCGGAAGCGACGCCACGATCCGGCCGCGCGCATCGATCACCGCCGATATGCCGGTATTGGCCGCGCGCAGCATCGGCAGGCCGGTTTCGATCGTCCGGGCGCGGGCCTGGGCGAAGTGCTGATACGGCCCCGAGGCGGTGCCGAACCAGCCGTCATTGGTGAGCATCAGCAGGAAGTCCGGGCGCGGCGCCGTGCGGATTTCGTGCGGAAAGATCGCCTCGTAGCAGATCAGCGGCAGGGCCGTGCCGAGACCGTCGATCCGAAGCGTCCGCGCGCCGGTGCCGGGGGTGTAGCCGCTGCCGTATTGCGCCGCCAGCGCGTTCAGGCCGATGACGGCGGCCAGCCTGCGCGCGGGGATGTATTCGCCAAACGGCACCAGGTGGCGCTTGTCGTAGATGGCCCGGATCTGCCCGCCGGGGCCGAGCAGGGCGAGGCTGTTGAAGGCATGCCCCCGCTCGATGCGCTGCGCGCCGAGCACCACCGGCGCCCCGCCCGCGGCCCGGGAAATCTGCCAGAAGGGGGCATCGGGGTTCGACAGAAGGAAGGGCACCGCCACTTCGGGCCAGACCACCAGCGCGGGCGCCGGCCGGCCGGGCGCCGGCGGGGCCGCGCTCAACGCCAGCTGGCGGTTGTAGAAGACCGGCATCATCGCCGGATCCCATTTCTGTTTCTGGGTGGCATTGGGCTGGATCAGCCGGACCACCGGGCGTGCGCCCTGACCTGCGTCCGGCTGCGCGGCGCGCCACTGCCCGCCGGCCAGCGCCGCCAGCACGAGCCCGCCGGCGATCAGCCCCGGCGCGAGGCGGCGCGTCATCACGGCCCACAGCAGCGCGGCGGCGCACAGCACCGTGGCGAGGGTCAGCCCGTGCGGGCCGGCGAAGGCGGCCAGCTGATAGACCGGCGTGTCGATCCACAGATAGGAGGTGAGCCCCCAGGGAAAACCGGTGAAGGCATAAGAGCGCAGCATCTCGGCGCCGGTCCAGAATACCGCCAGCATGACCAGCGCGCGCGCAAGCCCGCGGCCCGCGGCATGGCGGTGGGCAAGCCAGAAGGCGGCGGCCCAGAACAGCCCCAGCCCCCCGGCCATGAAGAACAGCGCGAAGGGGGCCAGCCAGCCGTCGCGGGCCGCATCGACCTGAAACGGTTCGGTAATCCAGAACAGCGACAGCGCGCCATAGGAGGTTCCCGTCAGCCAGCCGTGCCAGGCGGCCTGCCTCGGCGCGCGCGCGGCCAGGCCGCTAAACAGGGCCACCGCGGCCGCGCCGAGCGCCACGGGCACCAGCGAGAACGGCGCCTGGCCGAGCGCCAGGCCGAGACCGGCGAGCGCGGCGGCGGCCGAACGTTTCCAGAACGGCCAGCCGGCGGCGGCGGCTACGGTGGCTGCGGCCGCCGTGCGTCCTGCCGCGCGCGCTGCCCCGCGTCCTGCCCCGCGCGCTGCCCCGCGTCCCGTCCCGCCCCGGGGGTGCTCAGCCATTGTGCGCGCCATCCTGCGCGCCATCCTGCGCGCGGCCCTGCATCGCCCCGGCCAGGCGCACGCGCAGACGCTTGATCCGGCGCGGGTCCGCGTCCACCACCTCGAACGTCAGCCCCCCGGGGTGTTCGATCACTTCGCCGCGCGCGGGCACACGCCCGCTCAGCAGGAACACCAGCCCACCCAGGGTTTCGGCCTCTTCGTCGGGGTCGGCGAGGGTCTGCCCGATTTCGGCCTCGAACTCCTCCAGCGGGGTCTTGGCATCGGCCAGGTAGCATCCCGGTTTTTCCCGCACCCAGAACCTGCCCTCGTCGATGTCGTGTTCGTCCTCGATCTCGCCGACGACCTGTTCGATCAGATCCTCGATGGTCACCAGGCCATCGACCCCGCCGTATTCGTCAACCACCAGTGCCATGTGCTTGCGCTCGGCCTGCATTTTCTGCAGCAGTACGCCGATCGGCATCGAGGGCGGTGCGAACAGCAGCGGGCGCACCATCCTTTTCAGGTTGAAGCGCGCGCCCTTGCCGTTGAACCCGTGACGCAGGGCCAGGTCTTTCAGGTGCACGAGCCCGATCGGGGTATCCAGCGTCCCCTTGTAGACGGGCAGACGCGACAGGCCGCTTTCGCGGAACACCCGCACAAGGTCGTCCTTCCTGATGTCCGCCGGCACCGAAACGATGTCGGCGCGCGGCACGGCGACATCCTCGACCCGCATCCGGCGCAGGTTGCCGATGCCGATCCCGGCCCCGGTCGTGTCCGCGGTGGCAGGGCGCAGGCTTCGGGCGGCGGTCGCGGAAGGGGCGGCGGCGGTGCCGGTGTCGGGGGGCTGGCGCGTGCCGGACCGGGCGCGCAGCGCCTGCGCGAACCGACGGAAAAGACCGCGCGACACCGGATCGCGCGACGTGCCGTGCTTCGGGGAAGTTTCGGGGGTCCGCGCGCCTCGCGCCGCGCTGGAAGATCCGCCTTCTGCGTCGCCCATCGGTCCTTTCCATCAAACGGCGAACCTGCCGTCATGCCTCGTCATTCATATGGGTCGGGAAGGCCCATGCTTGCAAGTATCCTGCGCTCCAAATCTTCCATAAGTGAGGCATCTTCGTGAAAAATGTGGTCATATCCCAACAGGTGAAGGGTTGCATGCACCAGAAGGTGGGTGACGTGAAAGGCCATCGGGCGTCCGGCGGCCTCGGCCTCCCGGGCGCAGGTGTCAAGCGAAATGGCGATGTCGCCAAGCGCCAGCGTCGGGCCGTCCGCCGCGGGACGGGGCAGCGCCGGGTGGGCGCCTGGCCGGGCCGGGGCATGTTCGGCGCTTGGCCAGGACAGAACGTTGGTGGGAGCGTCCGTTTCGCGA
>JALSRF010000185.1 GCA_026984895.1 Paracoccaceae bacterium | reverse complement strand
GTCAGCGTCGTCTTGCCGTGGTCAACGTGACCAATCGTGCCGATGTTCACATGCGGTTTCGTGCGTTCAAACTTTTCCTTTGCCATGGTGGCCTCCTCTTGTCCGTATTCGCGCCGTCTTTACGCGTATTTCGCCTGGATTTCTTCGCTGATGTTCTGCGGCACCGGTTCGTAGTGGTCGAACAGCATGGTGAAGTTCGCCCGCCCCGAGGACATGGAACGAAGGGTGTTGATGTAGCCGAACATGTTGGCCAGCGGCACGAAGGCGTTGATCACGATCGCGTTGCCGCGGGTTTCCTGGCCCTGCACCTGGCCGCGGCGCGACGTCAGATCGCCGATGATGTTGCCGGTGTATTCCTCCGGCGTCACCACCTCGACCTTCATGATCGGCTCCAGCAGCTTGGCGCCGGCCAGTTTCAGCCCCTCGCGCATGCACATGCGGGCGGCGATCTCGAAGGCCAGCACCGAGCTGTCCACGTCGTGATACTTGCCGTCCACCAGCGCCACCTTGAAGTCGATCACCGGGAACCCGGCCAGCGGACCCGAATCCATCACCGACTGGATGCCCTTTTCGACGCCCGGAATGTATTCCTTGGGCACGGCACCGCCGACGATGCGGCTTTCGAAGGAATAGCCCTCGCCCGGCTCGGTCGGCGCGATTTCCATCTTGACCTCGGCGAACTGGCCCGAACCACCCGACTGTTTCTTGTGGGTGTAGGTATGCTCGATCATCTTCGAGATGGTCTCGCGATAGGCAACCTGCGGCTGGCCGATGTTGGCCTCGACCTTGAATTCGCGCTTCAGGCGGTCCACCAGGATATCCAGGTGAAGTTCGCCCATGCCCTTCATGATGGTCTGGCCGCTTTCAAAGTCGGTCTCGACGCGGAAGGACGGGTCTTCGGCCGCCAGGCGGGCAAGGCCGGCCGACATCTTTTCCTGGTCGGCCTTGGTCTTGGGCTCGACCGCGATCTCGATCACCGGATCGGGGAAGGTCATGGTTTCCAGCACCACCGGATCGTTGACCGCGCACAGCGTGTCGCCGGTGGTGGTGTCCTTGAGGCCCGCAAGCGCGATGATGTCGCCGGCAAATGCCTCGTCGATTTCCTCGCGGTTGTTGGAGTGCATCATCATCATCCGGCCGATGCGCTCTTTCTTGCCCTTGGTCGAATTGAGGATGCTGTCGCCCTTCCTCAGCGTGCCCGAATAGATGCGGGTGAAGGTGAGCGAGCCGACGAACGGGTCGTTCATGATCTTGAATGCCAGCGCCGAGAACGGCATGTCGTCATCGGCCCGGCGGGCGATGGTGCGTTCTTCGCTTTCGTCGCCGGGCTTGAAGCCCACGTAGTCTTCGACATCCAGCGGGCTGGGCAGATAGTCGAGCACCGCGTTCAGGAGCGGCTGCACGCCCTTGTTCTTGAAGGCCGAACCGGCCAGAACCGGCACGAAGGACAAGGACAGCGTGCCCTTGCGGATCAGCTTGCGCAGGGTCTCGACGTCGGGCTCTTCGCCTTCGAGATAGGCCATCATCGCGTCGTCGTCCATTTCGACGGCGGTCTCGATCAGCTTGCCGCGCCATTCCTCGGCCTGCGCCTTCAGGCTGTCGCGCACCGGGCGCTTTTCCCAGGTGGCGCCCAGGTCGTCGCCGGCCCAGACCCATTCTTCCATGGTGATCAGGTCAACGATGCCTTCCAGTTCGTTTTCCGCCCCGATCGGAATCTGGATCGGTGCCGGCGTCGCGCCGGTGCGGTCCTGGATCATGTGGACGCAATTGAAGAAATCGGCGCCGATCTTGTCCATCTTGTTGACGAAGACGATGCGCGGCACCTTGTAACGGTCGGCCTGGCGCCAGACGGTTTCGGTCTGCGGCTCGACACCGGCGTTGGCGTCCAGCACGGCGACCGCGCCGTCGAGCACGGCGAGCGAGCGCTCGACCTCGATGGTGAAATCCACGTGGCCGGGGGTGTCGATGATGTTCAGGCGATGCTTTTCGGTATCGGCGCTCTTGCCGTCCTCGGTGCGTTCCCAGAACGTGGTGGTGGCCGCCGAGGTGATGGTGATGCCGCGCTCCTGCTCCTGCTCCATCCAGTCCATGGTCGCGGCGCCGTCGTGCACCTCGCCGATGTTGTGCGACTTGCCGGTGTAATACAGGATCCGCTCGGTCACGGTGGTCTTGCCCGCGTCGATGTGGGCCATGATACCGAAGTTGCGGTATCGTTCGAGGGGGTATTCGCGTGCCATCTGTTCAGCCTCGGGCTTGTGTTACCAGCGGTAGTGGCTGAACGCCTTGTTCGCGTCGGCCATCTTGTGGGTGTCTTCACGTTTCTTCACGGCCGCGCCGCGGCCATTCACGGCATCGACCAGTTCGCCGGCCAGACGCTCTTCCATGGTCTTTTCGTTGCGCGCGCGGCTGGCGGCGATCAGCCAGCGGATCGCCAGCGCGTCGCGACGCTCGGGGCGCACCTCGACGGGCACCTGGTAGGTGGCGCCGCCCACCCGGCGGGAGCGCACCTCCACCGTCGGCTTGATGTTGTCGAGCGCCTCGTGGAACACCTCGACCGGTGCGCGCTTGAGCTTCTCCTCGACCCGGTCGAAGGCATTGTAGACGATACGCTCGGCGACCGACTTCTTTCCGTCGATCATCAGGTTGTTCATGAACTTGGTCAGCATGCGATCGCCAAACTTGGCGTCGGGCAGGACTTCGCGCTTTTCGGCGGCGTGACGGCGGGACATCTGTTCTTCCTCTTACTTCGGACGCTTGGCGCCATATTTCGAACGGCGCTGGCGGCGGTCTTTCACGCCCTGGGTGTCAAGGACACCGCGCAGGATGTGGTAGCGCACGCCCGGGAGGTCTTTCACCCGGCCGCCACGGATCAGGACCACCGAGTGTTCCTGAAGGTTGTGGCTTTCGCCGGGGATGTAGCTGATCACCTCGTAGCCGTTGGTCAGGCGCACCTTGGCAACCTTGCGCATGGCCGAGTTCGGCTTCTTCGGCGTCGTCGTGTAGACGCGCGTGCACACACCGCGTTTTTGCGGGCAGGACTCCAGATGCAGGGACTTGGAGCGTTTGACTTTCGGCCGCCGCGGCTTGCGGATCAGCTGCTGGATCGTTGGCATTGGGTATCGTTCCCCGTGTTGCAACCGTTTCTGTTCATCGCGCGTCATGCGCCACGCGCAAAACGCAAAAACCGCATGCCCCCAATTCCGGCGGGAACGACGCGGTGGAAACTCAGAGGATCGGGACAGCAATAGTCCGGATCGTGACCACTTCAGTTCTGCAGTCAGGCAACAGGGAAACCCCGGGGCCCGAGTGCGCGCGGTATATGAAGAGTCGCCCCGCTTGTCAACAGCCGCCCTGTGCACGGGCGCCCGGGGAGGCGCAATCAGCGAATGCGCAGCCCCACGGGGCCCGCGCGCCGGGCGAGCCTCGCCTCGCGAAGCAGGGTGAAGGTGCCGGTCGCGACAACGATCGCGGCGCCAAGCAGGGTCGGCGCATCGGGCCATTCGCCGAAAAACACCCACCCCAGCACCAGCGCCCACAAGAGGCTGGTATAGCGAAATGGCGTCACCGCTCCGATATGCCCGGTTCGCATGGCCATGACACTGAACACGTAGCCGCCGAAAATGAAGACCGATGCCGCCAGCAGGCGGGCCCAGCCCTGCGCGCTGACGGGCGCCCATTCGGACGCCAGGGAGGCCGCCCCGAAGGCCAGCGTGACCGAAACCGCCGCCACCAGCGCCACCACCAGCGAGGGCACCTGCCTCGACAGCCGCCGGGCGGCCAGATCACGCACCGTGACCATCAGCACCGCCAGCACCGCGTAGACCGAATAATGGTTGAAACCGCGCGCGCCGGGCTGCACGATCATCACAACGCCGATGAAGCCGACCAGGATCGCCAGCAGGCGCCGCCAGCCCACGGCCTCGCCCAGAAAGACCGCGCCAGCCAGCGACACCGACAGCGGCAGCGCCTGCAGGATGGCCGTCGCATTGGCGATCGGCATGTTGAACAGGGCCGAGATGAAGAAATACGCGGCGGCGATTTCGGCCGCCGTGCGCAGGGCGATCAGCCCCCGGTCGCGCCGACCGACGGCCACCCTGAACGCCCCCGTCCGCCATGCCAGCACCGCCATGAATGCGCCGGTCACGGTTCCGCGCAGGAACACCGCCTGGGCAAGCGGCACCTCGTCGGCCAGCGCCTTCATGCAGGTGTCGTTCAGCGTGAAAGCCGCCATCGAGCCCATCATCAGCAGCGCGCCGCGCAGGTTTTCGTTTCGTTGCTCCATGAGCCTGGCTTCGCCTTTCGAAAACAGCACCGGGCCGGGCCGGCGCCGGCCGGGTCCGGTTTCTCCGGGCTGCTATCGCAAATCCCCGGGCGACGAAACCGAAACACGACCCCCGCCGGCATGAACACGCCCCCGGCAAAAAGGGACCGGCCCCGCGCAACACCGCAGGGCCGGCTCCGTATCCGGTTGGACACCCCGTTATTCGTCGCGGCTTTCCGGCGTGCTGACGATGGTCGTGTCGAATTCGTCGCCGCCGACGAAATCATCCACCGGCGCGGCCAGGGCTGCGGCGGCTTCCGCCTGGGCACGGGCTTCCTCGATCACCGCCAGATCGCGTTCGGTCGCAATTCTGCGAATCTTCTGCGTGGCGCCACCGGTGCCCGCCGGGATCAGCCGCCCGACGATCACGTTTTCCTTCAGCCCGACCAGCTTGTCGCGCTTGCCCTGCACCGAGGCTTCGGTCAGCACGCGCGTGGTCTCCTGGAACGACGCCGCCGAGATGAAGGAGCGCGTCTGCAGGCTGGCCTTGGTGATGCCCAGCAGGATCGGCCCGCCCTCGGCCGGGCGGCCGCCCTTGGCGATCGCCTTTTCGTTTGCCGCGTCGAACTCTTCCTTGTCCACATGTTCGCCCTTGAGAAGGGTCGTCTCGCCGCTGTCGGTCACTTCCCATTTCTGGAGCATCTGGCGCACGATCACTTCGATATGCTTGTCGTTGATCTTCACGCCCTGAAGCCGGTAGACGTCCTGCACCTCGTCGATCATGTAGTTGGCAAGCGCTTCGACACCGAGGATCGACAGGATGTCGTGCGGGGCCGGGTTGCCGTCCATGATGTAGTCGCCCTTCTGCACGAAGTCGCCTTCGGCCACGGGAATATGCTTGCCCTTGGGCACCATGTATTCGACCGGCTCCATGCTTTCGTCCGCGGGTTCGATGGTGATGCGCCGCTTGTTCTTGTAGTCGCGCCCGAAGCGAACGTAGCCGTCGATTTCGGCGATGATGGCGTGGGACTTGGGACGCCGCGCCTCGAACAGTTCCGCCACCCGCGGCAGACCGCCGGTGATGTCCTTGGTCTTGGCCCCTTCGCGCGGGATACGGGCCACCACGTCACCGGCCTCGATCTGCTGGCCGTCCTCCACCGAAAGCACCGCATCCACCGACATCGGGTAGGTCAGCGGCACGCCGGCTTCGTTGCGGATCGGCTCCCCGTCCTTGTCAACCAGAATGATCTCGGGCTTCAGGTCGTTGCCCTTGGGCGCCGTGCGCCAGTCGACCACGATCTTCTGCACCATGCCGGTGGCGTCGTCGGTATCTTCGCGCACCGAAACGCCGCTGGTCAGATCGACGAATTTCACCTGGCCGCCCTTTTCGGCAATGATCGGCAAGGTGTAGGGATCCCATTCGAACAGCTTCTGGCCGCGTTCGATCGCGTCGCCTTCCCCGACATAAAGCTTGGAGCCGTAGGACAGCTTGTGGTTCGCGCGCTCCTGGCCGTTTTCATCGATGATCAGCAGCTTCATGTTGCGCCCCATCACCACCATCTCGCCGGCGGCGTTCTGCAGCACATTGGCATTGACGAACTTGATGCGCCCTGCCTGGTTCGCTTCCAGGAAAGACTGCTGCCCGCCCTGGGCAACACCGCCGATGTGGAACGTGCGCATGGTCAGCTGCGTGCCCGGCTCGCCGATCGACTGGGCCGCGATGATGCCCACGGCCTCGCCGATGTTCACCATCGTGCCGCGCGCAAGGTCCCGACCGTAGCACATGGTGCATACGCCGTCTTCGGCTTCGCAGGTCAGGGGCGAGCGGATGCGCACGCGCGCCAGGTCGGCGGCTTCCACCTCGTCAGCCTTGCGCTCGTCGATCAGTTCGCCCTTGGACACCAGAACCTCGTCCGTGCCCGGACGCAGGATATCCTCGGCCGCCACACGCCCGAGAATGCGCTCGGCCAGCGTTGCAACCACCTCGCCGTCATTGACGGCCGCCTGCGCGGTAATGGATTTTTCGGTGCCGCAGTCGTGCATGCGAACGATGCAGTCCTGCGCCACGTCCACCAGGCGCCGGGTCAGGTAGCCCGAGTTCGCCGTCTTCAGCGCCGTGTCCGACAGGCCCTTGCGGGCACCGTGGGTGGAGTTGAAATACTCCAGAACCGTCAGGCCTTCCTTGAAGTTCGAGATGATCGGCGTTTCGATGATCTCTCCCGAAGGCTTGGCCATCAGCCCGCGCATGCCGCCCAGCTGTTTCATCTGCGTGACCGAGCCCCGCGCGCCGGAGTGCGCCATCATGTAGACCGAGTTCGGTTCCGCCTCGACACCGTTTTCATCGAAACTCGATGCCGAGATGGTGTCCATCATCGCTTCGGTGACCTTGTCGTTGCACTTCGACCAGGCATCGACGACCTTGTTGTATTTTTCGCCCTGGGTGATCAGCCCGTCCATGTACTGCTGTTCGAACCCCTTGACCTGCGCGCGCGTGTCCTCGACGATCTTCCACTTGCTTTCGGGCACCACCATGTCGTCCTTGCCGAAGGAGATTCCGGCCTTGAAGGCCTCGCGGAAACCCATGGTCATGATCTGGTCGCAGAAGATCACGCTCTCTTTCTGGCCGCAGTAGCGATAGACCGTGTCGATGACCTCCTGCACTTCCTTCTTGCGCAGCAGGCGGTTGACCAGATCGAACGGCGCCTTCGCGCTCAGCGGCAGCAGCACCCCCAGCTTGAGCCGGCCCGGCGTGGTTTCGTACCGCTTCAGAACCTCGTTTCCTTCCTCGTCGATCTGCGCAAGGCGGGCGGTGATCCTGGCGTGCAGGTGCACTTCTCCGGCATCCAGCGCATGCATCACCTCATCGACGTCGGCAAACATCATGCCTTCGCCCTTCATGCCCTTGCGCTCCAGCGAGACATAATAGAGGCCCAGGATCATGTCCTGCGACGGCACGATGATGGGCGCGCCGTTGGCTGGCGACAGCACGTTGTTGGTGGACATCATCAGCACGCGGGTTTCCAGCTGGGCTTCCAGCGAAAGCGGCACATGCACGGCCATCTGGTCGCCGTCGAAGTCGGCGTTGAAGGCGGTGCAGACCAGCGGGTGAAGCTGGATCGCCTTGCCTTCGATCAGGACCGGTTCGAACGCCTGGATGCCAAGCCGGTGCAGCGTCGGCGCCCGGTTCAGCATGACCGGGTGTTCGCGGATCACCTCGTCCAGGATGTCCCAGACCTCGGGGCGTTCCTTTTCGACCAGCTTCTTGGCCTGTTTCACGGTCGAGGACAGGCCCTTGGCCTCGAGGCGAGAATAGATGAACGGCTTGAACAGTTCCAGCGCCATCTTTTTGGGCAGCCCGCACTGGTGCAGTTTCAGTTCGGGGCCGGTCACGATGACCGAGCGGCCGGAAAAATCCACCCGCTTGCCCAGAAGGTTCTGGCGGAAGCGGCCCTGCTTGCCCTTGAGCATGTCGGAAAGCGATTTCAGCGGACGCTTGTTGGCACCGGTGATGACGCGCCCGCGCCGGCCGTTGTCAAACAGCGCATCGACCGATTCCTGCAACATGCGCTTTTCGTTGCGCACGATGATGTCGGGCGCGCGCAGCTCGATCAGCCGCTTGAGACGGTTGTTGCGGTTGATCACCCGGCGGTAGAGATCGTTCAGGTCCGAGGTGGCAAAACGGCCGCCGTCCAGCGGCACCAGCGGGCGCAACTCGGGCGGGATCACCGGGATCACGGTCATCACCATCCATTCGGGGCGGTTGCCGCTTTCAAGAAAGCTTTCGACGATCTTCAGCCGCTTGATGATCTTCTTCGGCTTGAGTTCGCCGGTGGCCTCTTTCAGGTCTTCGCGCAGCTGCTCGGCCAGCGCTTCCAGGTCGATGGCAGCCAGCATTTCACGGATCGCTTCCGCGCCGATGTTGGCGGTGAAGGCATCGCCGCCATAGGCATCTTCGGCATCCATGAATTCTTCTTCGGTCAGAAGCTGGCCGTAGGTCAGGTCGGTCAGGCCCGGTTCGATCACCACGTAGTTTTCGAAATACAGGATGCGCTCCAGATCGCGCAGCGTCATGTCCAGCATCAAGCCGATGCGCGAGGGCAGCGATTTCAGGAACCAGATATGGGCGACGGGAGCGGCCAGATCGATGTGGCCCATGCGTTCGCGGCGCACCTTCTGCAAGGTGACCTCGACGCCGCATTTTTCGCAGACGACGCCGCGATACTTCATGCGTTTGTATTTGCCGCACAGGCATTCGTAGTCCTTTACCGGCCCGAAGATGCGGGCGCAAAACAGCCCGTCGCGCTCGGGCTTGAAGGTCCGGTAGTTGATGGTCTCGGGCTTCTTGATCTCGCCGTAGGACCACGAGAGAATGCGCTCTGGCGAGGCCAGCGAGATCTTGATCTCGTCAAAGGTCTGCGGCGGAGCAAGCGGGTTGAACGGGTTGGTCGTAAGTTCCTGGTTCATCTTGATATCCTCGATATGTGTGCGAAGGCCGGAGGGCTGCAGAACCGTTTTCCTTCAAGGAAAACGAGCCGGAATTCTTGAAAAATTCCGGCGTAGGAGCGTCAGCTCTCCTCGTCCACCTCCGCATCCAGGAGTTCCATGTTGAGGCCGAGGCCGCGCACTTCCTTCACAAGCACGTTGAAGCTTTCGGGAACGCCGGCTTCGAAGTTGTCTTCGCCCTTCACGATGCTTTCATAGACCTTCGTGCGCCCCGCCACGTCGTCCGACTTGACGGTAAGCATTTCCTGCAGCGTGTAGGCCGCGCCGTAGGCCTCCAGCGCCCAGACCTCCATCTCGCCGAAGCGCTGGCCGCCGAACTGCGCCTTGCCGCCCAGCGGCTGCTGGGTGACCAGGCTGTAGGGACCGGTGGAGCGCGCGTGAATCTTGTCGTCCACCAGGTGGTGCAGTTTCAGCAGATACTTGACCCCGACGGTGACCGGGCGCGAGAACTGCTCACCGGTGCGCCCGTCGAACAGGATCGACTGGGCGCTGGTTTCAAAGCCGGCGCGCGTCAGGGCATCGTTGATGTCCTCTTCCTTGGCACCATCGAACACCGGCGTCGCGATCGGCACGCCGCGCGTCACCTTCGAGGCCGCTTCGACAAGCTCGTCCTCGTCCATGTCCTTGATGCCCTCGTTCCAGACCTCCTCGCCATACGCGATCTTCATGGCGTCCTGCACCGGGGTCATGTCGCCGGTGCGCCGATAGGCGTCCAGCGCCTGCGCAATCTGCTGACCCAGCCCGCGCGAGGCCCAGCCCATGTGGGTTTCAAGGATCTGACCGACATTCATCCGCGACGGCACGCCCAGCGGGTTCAGCACGAAATCGACCGGGGTGCCATCGGCGAGGAACGGCATGTCCTCCATCGGCACGACCCTGGAGATCACGCCCTTGTTGCCGTGACGCCCGGCCATCTTGTCGCCCGGCTGCAGCTTGCGCTTCACGGCGACGAAGACCTTGACCATCTTCATCACCCCCGGCGGCAGATCGTCGCCACGGCGGACCTTTTCGACCTTGTCCTCGAAACGGTGTTCGAGCGAGCGTTTCTGGATTTCATACTGCTCGTTCAGCGCCTCGATCTCGGCCGCTTCCTTGTCGTCGGCCAGCGCCAGCTGCCACCACTGGCCGCGGCCGAGGCTTTCCAGAAGCTCCTCGGTGATCTTCGACTTCGGCTTCACCCCCTTGGGGCCCTTGACCGCGGTCTTGCCCAGAAGCATCCCCTTCAGCCGGGCATAGATGTTGCGGTCGAGAATCGCCATCTCGTCGTCGCGGTCGCGCGCCAGGCGCTCGACCTCCTCGCGCTCGATCTGCAGGGCGCGTTCGTCCTTTTCGATGCCGTGGCGGTTGAACACCCGCACCTCGACAACGGTGCCGAAATCGCCCGGCTTGACGCGCAACGAGGTGTCGCGCACGTCAGAGGCCTTTTCGCCGAAGATGGCGCGCAAGAGCTTCTCCTCGGGTGTCATCGGGCTTTCGCCCTTGGGGGTGATCTTGCCGACCAGGATATCGCCCGGCCCCACTTCGGCGCCGATATAGACGATCCCCGCCTCGTCGAGGTTGCGCAGCGCTTCCTCGCCGACATTGGGGATGTCGCGGGTGATCTCTTCCGGCCCGAGCTTGGTGTCACGCGCGGCGACTTCGAATTCCTCGATGTGGATCGAGGTGAACACGTCGTCACGCACGATACGCTCGGAAATCAGGATCGAGTCCTCGTAGTTGTAGCCGTTCCAGGGCATGAAGGCGACGATGACGTTCTTGCCGAGCGCCAGTTCGCCCAGATCGGTCGAGGGACCGTCGGCGATCACCTCGCCCTTCTTCACCCGATCGCCCACCTTGACCAGCGGGCGCTGGTTGATGCAGGTGTTCTGGTTCGAACGCTGGAACTTGCGCAACCGGTAGATGTCCACCCCGGGGTCGCCCGGCTCAAGGTCTTCGGTGGCGCGCACGACGATCCGCTGGGCATCGACCTGGTCGATCACCCCGCCCCGTCCGGCCATGATCGCGGCGCCCGAATCGCGGGCCACGACTCTTTCGATGCCGGTGCCCACCAGCGGCGCCTCGGCCTGAAGCAGCGGCACCGCCTGACGCTGCATGTTCGAGCCCATCAGCGCCCGGTTGGCGTCGTCGTTTTCCAGGAACGGAATGAGCGAGGCCGCCACCGAAACCAGCTGTTTCGGCGAAACGTCGATCAGATCGACGTTTTCGGGCGGCTGCAGCGCATATTCGCCGGACTTGCGGGTCGAAACCAGATCGTTCAGGAACCGCCCGTTCTCGTCGAGCCGCGCGTTGGCCTGGGCCACCGTGTGGCGCATTTCCTCGGTTGCCGACATGTATTGCACCTCGTCGGTAACCTGGCCGTTCACCACCTTGCGATAGGGCGTTTCGATGAAGCCGTACTTGTTGACCCGCGCGAAAGTGGCCAACGAGTTGATCAGCCCGATGTTCGGCCCTTCGGGCGTTTCGATCGGGCACATCCGCCCGTAGTGGGTGGGATGCACGTCGCGCACCTCGAAGCCGGCGCGTTCGCGCGTCAGCCCGCCCGGACCCAGCGCCGAAAGCCGGCGCTTGTGGGTGACTTCGGACAGCGGGTTGGTCTGGTCCATGAACTGCGACAACTGCGACGAGCCGAAGAACTCGCGCACCGCGGCGGCGGCCGGTTTGGCGTTGATTAGGTCCTGCGGCATCACCGTGTCGATCTCGACCGAGGACATCCGCTCCTTGATCGCGCGTTCCATGCGCAAAAGGCCGACGCGATACTGGTTTTCCATCAGCTCGCCGACCGAACGCACCCGGCGGTTGCCGAGGTGGTCGATGTCGTCCACATCGCCCTTGTCATCGCGCAGATCGACCAGCCCCTTGATGCAGGCCACGATGTCCTCCTTGCGCAGGGTGCGCAGCGTGTCGGGCGCATCCAGATCAAGGCGCATGTTCATCTTCACCCGGCCGACGGCCGAAAGATCGTAGCGCTCGGGGTCGAAGAACAGCGTGTCGAACAGCGCCGAGGCGGCATCGACGGTGGGCGGTTCCCCCGGACGCATCACCCGATAGATGTCCATGAGCGCGGTTTCCCGGTTCATGTTCTTGTCCACCGCCATGGTGTTGCGGATGTAGGGGCCGACGTTCACCCCGTCGATGTCCAGCACCGGGATGTCGGTGATGCCGGCATCCAGCAGCTCCTTGAGGCTGCCGCCGACAACCTCGCCGTCCTTGTCCACCTCCCAGGTCAGTTCATCGCCGGCCTCGACGTAGATCGCGCCGGTTTCCTCGTTGATGATGTCCTTGGCGACGAACCGGCCGACGATCTTGTCGAACGGCAGCAGGATGTCCTGCACCTTGCCTTCGTCGATCAGTTTCTTGACCGCGCGCGGGGTGACCTTCTTGCCGGCTTCGGCAATCACCTTGCCGGTCGCGGCATCGACGATGTCGTATTCCGGGCGCGAACCGCGGATGCGTTCGGGGAAAAACTTCGTGACCCAACCCTTGTTCTTCTTCAGCTTGAACTGGACGGTATCGTAGTAGGCGTCCATGATCGCTTCCTGATCCATGCCAAGCGCATAGAGAAGCGTGGTCACCGGCAGTTTGCGGCGGCGGTCGATGCGCGCATGGACGATGTCCTTTGCGTCGAACTCGAAATCCAGCCACGAGCCACGATAGGGAATGATACGGCAGGCGAACAGCAGCTTGCCCGAGGAATGGGTCTTGCCCCGGTCGTGATCGTAGAACACGCCGGGCGAGCGGTGCATCTGGGACACGATGACCCGCTCGGTGCCGTTCACGATGAAGGTGCCGTTGGGGGTCATCAGCGGCATGTCCCCCATGAACACGTCCTGTTCCTTGATGTCCTTGACCGACTTGGCGCCGGTGTCCTCGTCCACATCGAAGACGATCAGGCGCAGCGTCACCTTGAGCGGCGCGCCGTAGGTCATGTCGCGCTGCTGGCACTCCTCGACATCGTATTTCGGCTTCTCCAGTTCGTATCTTGCGAATTCCAGCACCGCGGTCTCATTGAAATCCTTGATCGGGAAAACCGACTGGAACACGCCCTGCAGCCCTTCGCCGTCCGTGGGTTCGGGGCCCTCGCCGGAGTTCAGGAACAGATCGTAGGAGGATTTCTGAACCTCGATGAGGTTCGGCATGTCCAGGACTTCGCGGATTTTTCCGTAGTATTTGCGGAGACGTTTCTGGCCGATGTAGGAAGAAGCCATGCTCGTGATCACCTTTCGCTTTTCGCAAGCGCATCATCCGCCGGGGCCACGGTGATACACCCTTGAAACAAGAGTTTCGGTCCATTCCCGCGCACCGTCCCACCGGCGCGCTCCCGATCCGAAAACCTCTCTTCAGGAACGGCCCGCGCGGGCCCCTCGTAAAGACAGGTTCGGCCGGGCACGGTTTTCGTGCCCAGCCAGCAATTCCTGCAGGCCCCGAAAGGCCCCCGCCATCAGTCCAGCGAAACTTCGGCGCCTGCCGCTTCCAGTTTGCCCTTGACCTCTTCGGCTTCCTCTTTCGATACGCCTTCCTTGATCTTGCCGCCGGCCTCGACCAGATCCTTGGCCTCCTTCAGGCCCAGGCCGGTGATGCTGCGCACTTCCTTGATCACGTTGATCTTGGATGCGCCGGCGTTCTTCAGGACGACATCGAATTCGGTCTTTTCCTCGGCCGCGGCACCGCCGGCCTCGCCGCCGCCGGCCGCCATGACGACAGCACCGCCGGCCGCGGGTTCGATTCCGTATTCGTCCTTGAGGATGGTTTTCAGTTCCTGGGCCTCGAGAAGGGTCAGACCCACGATCTCTTCAGCAAGTTTCTTCAGATCAGCCATTTCAGTTTTCCGTTTCTTTCGATGTGTTCCGACGCGGGCGTTTCGCCCCATGCGGATCGTTCAGTTGACTCAGGCAGAGGCCCTGTCCTCGATGGTGGACAGGATGCCCGCGATGTTGGAAGCAGGTGCGCCAATGGAACCGGCGATGTTCGAGGCCGGAGCGGCAAGCATCGACGCGATCTGAGCGATCAGCTCGTCACGCGACGGCATCTTGGCAACGGCCTTCACACCATCGACATCCAGCGCCGTCCCGCCCATTGCCCCGCCCAGGATCACGAGCTTGTCGTTCTCCTTCGCATAGGCATCGACCACCTTGGCCGCAGCCACGGGATCTTCGGAATAGGCCAGAACGGTCATGCCGTTGAGAAGATCACCGATCACTTCGTTCGGGGTTCCCTCAAGGGCGATCTTGGCGAGCCTGTTCTTGGCAACGCGAACGGCACCACCTGCCTCGCGCATTTGCGCGCGCAGATCCTGCATTTCGGCAACTGTCAGACCTGCATAGTGCGCAACGACGACCACGCCAGAGCTTTCAAAGATCTGGCCGAGTTCCTCGACCACTTTCTCTTTCTGGGCTCTATCCACAGTTTCACTCCAAGTAGTGGAGGGTCAGACCCTCCGGCTCGTGTTTTGCCGGGCAAGCGCCCGACAATCGGGTCCTTACGGGTCCTTCGCAATCTCGCCCAAGGGATCAAGCCCTTGAATTCATTGTTCATTTCCCGTCTCAGGCAGGAATTATGACCGCAGGGTCACCCACCATCTCGGACGAAACAGCCGGGCCGCCCGAATCCTCCGGCAACCTGACTCGCGGTGTATTTAGGGGGTTTCCCGGCGAATGTGAAGAGGGAAAGTCGCCTCAGGCGGCACGGGCCTTTTCCATCAGCAGAAAGGTCATCATTCCCACCGGAGGCCAGGGCTTCTGCTCGACCAGTTTCAGGCTCTGTTCGCCCAGCATGCGGTCCAGTTCGAAATCCGAATGCCACCCCAGAATGTTCGAAAAGGGCGAACTGATCTTCTCGACAAACGCAAGCATGCCCTTTTCGCGTGCGAAATGGTTAGTGATCAACACCTGTCCGCCGGGTTTGCACACGCGCGCCATTTCCCCAAGCACGCGTTCGGGCTCGGGGACAACGGACATGATGTGCATGGCAACAACAAAGTCGAAATGGTCATCGGGGAACTGCAGTTCGCGGGCGTCCATCAAGGCCAGGCTCTCGACCTGCCCAAGCGCCAGATCGCGGGTTCGGGCCGTGGCCTTTTCAAGCATTTCCTCACTGGCGTCGATCCCCGTCACACGGAGGTTGCGCTGGTAATGCGCCAGCGACAATCCGGTGCCGACCCCGACCTCGAGCACCCGCGCGCGCCTGCCCGAGGCGCTGTTGTTGACATGCGCCACCGCCTGGCGCCGCCCCGGCATGGTCACCCAGCCAAAGGTCTGATCGTAGAAATGCGACCAGCGCGCATATGATGTCCTTACTGCATCGATATCCATTCAGGTTTCTCCCGTTATCCTCTTTTTCTTCTGGACGTCACCAGCAGGTTCCCCAGCACCAGCACGACATAGATGAAACTGATCAGAACAAGGCTTTCCCACGGCCGCGTGATGATGGCCAGCCCCGCAATCGCCAGACCGATGATCAGGAAAC
>JALSRF010000184.1 GCA_026984895.1 Paracoccaceae bacterium | reverse complement strand
CCTGGCAAACTCCGCGCCGGTCACCGAATGAAAATTCGACGCCGAATACGCCATCGGCATGTCCCAGACCTCGGCCGAAACGGCCGTCGCGCCCATCGCAAGCGCCGTCACGGCCGCGGCCGCGGCCGCTCCCAACCCTGTTGTCAGCTTTCTCATCTTCGCTTCTCCCTTTGTTGAAACAGTTTGCGGGCGTTTTCGCCGCTTTCGTTGCGCTCCGCCGGTCCGTTCACCGGGCCTGTGCCGGATCTCCCGGGCCACAGGATTGCATGCCATGGCCGGCGGCTGTTCGCGGAACAATCCGCCTGGCCCTGCCCCGGCTTTCCTGCGCATCGACATTCCCGGCCCCGAGCGGCCCTGTCCGCCAATCCTCCTTTTGCGGCCGCTCACGCCGGCGCCGATTGCCCTGCGGCTCGGGAAAACAATACCACCACATACACAAATTACCAACGTTTTATCATTATTGTCTGTTGTCGGCCGTAACGCGGCGGGTTTGGACAGGCCGCCCGCCGCATTGGGCGGGGGACGCGCGCATCGCGCATGGGCACGCAGGCCGGAAAAAACCGGCAACTGCCGCGGGCCGCAACACACCGGCGCGCAGAGGCGCACAGTCGGGCGGGCGCAGTCCGGTGCAATCGATAGCGGTCGGGCGCAGTGGGGCGAGCGCAGTGGGGCGAGCGCAGTCGGGCAGAAACGGAAATGCCCGGGGGAAGACGCGCGGGGGAAATTCCCCGCAAGAACACGGCGGCATCACGGCGGCATCTCGGCGGCATCTCGGCGGCCGCACTCCCGGCAAGACACCGTCGGGGGGGCTCAGGCGGCAGGGAACAGGCGGGCGTGAAACAGGCGGGTGCCGAACAGGCGGGCGCGGATCAGGCGGGCGCGGATCAGGCGGGCGCGGATCAGGCGGAAAGGAAACAGGCAGGCGCCGAACAGGCGGAACGGAAACAGACCAGCGCCGAACAGGCGGAAGCGGAACAGGCGGAAGCGGATCAGGCGGAAGCGGATCAGGCGGAAGCGACCTTGGTCCGCACCTCGTCTTCCGCCCAGTCGGCGGTTTCCTGCGCGCAGGCGCGCTGCACAAGGGATGCGGCGAAGACCACGCCGCAGGCCCCCATCGCGCCTGTCAGCGTATAGGCTGAAATTGCCAGAAGCACAGAGCCGCCCGACCAGATCGTGAAACCTGCCGCGGTACCGCCGGAGACCATCCCGGCCAGCATGAACAGAACAACCATGCCTCACCTCTTTCGCGTGCCCCGTATACAGACCATCAGGCAATCATGGCCGGATTGGGGCATCTTTGCGCAGTTGCCGCGGCATTTGCCGCAGACCTGCCTTTTCGGCGAGTATCATCGCACGGGGACGTTTAGAAAAGGTAATCCTGGTCCAACCCGTTGGTTGCGCGGCAAATTGCCGGTGGGCGGCGGGCCGCAACGCGCGGCTCAGGCCCATTCCCAGGGGCGCGTAAAGGCCCCGAGAGCGGCATTGACTACCGCATCCTCGGCCCCGCCGCGCGGGGCGAGTCGCGCAACCAGACCGCGTTTTCGGTCGTCGGTCACCTCGGCCACATGCACCTCCAGCCCCGCCGCGCCCAGCGCCGCGTCATAGACCCGGGTGATCGCCATCTTGCGCAGCGCCGGCTTGAAGACCTTGCCCACGGCGGTCTTGGGCAGTTCCGGCAGAATCTCCAGATATTTCGGATGCGCCGCGCGTTCGTGAATGTTTTCGCGCGCAAAGGCCAGCAGCTCGTCTTCGCTGGCATGCGCCCCTTCGACAAGTTCCACATAGGCGCAGGGCAATTCGCCCGCATGCGCGTCGGGCTGCCCGATCGCCCCGGCAAAGGCCACCGCCGGATGGCGCGCCAGGGCTTCTTCGATCTCGGCCGGGTCGATGTTGTGGCCGCCGCGGATGATCAGATCCTTGGCCCGGCCGGTGATCCACAGGAACCCGTCCGCATCGATGCGCCCCAGATCGCCGGTGCGCAGATACCTGCCGTCGGCGAAAAGCCCGCGGTTCTTGGCCTCTTCGGTATAGGTATGACCCGGATAGACGCCCGGATTGGAGACGCAGATCTCGCCAACCTCGTCCGTGCCCATTTCGCGCCTGACGTTGCCATCGGCGTCGCACTCCAGGATGCGCACGTCGGTATAGGGAAACGGGATCCCGACCGAGCCGACCTTCTGCTCTCCGTCCACCGGATTGCAGGCCACAAGGCAGGTCGCCTCGGTCAGCCCGTAGCCTTCGATGATCTTGACGCCGCAGGCCTTTTCGAAGCGGCGAAACAGCTCCAGCGGCAACGGGGCCGAGCCGGAAAAGGCCGTCTTCACGCTGGAAATGTCGGCATCCACCGGGCGCTGCATCAGTGCCGAGATCGCCGTGGGCACGGCAATGATGAAGTCGATCTTCCAGCGTTCGATCAGCTTCCAGAAATTGTCGAACACCCCTTCGCCGCGATAGCCCGCCGGGGTGGGCATCACCATATGCGCCCCCGAGGCAATCATCGCCATGAAGATCACATGGGTGGCAAAGACGTGGAACAGCGGCAGCGGGCACATCACGTTGTCGCCCTCGCGATAGAGGATCGTCGCCCCCAGCCAGCCGTTGTAGATCATCCCCGAATACAGGTGCTGGGCCACCTTGGGCATGCCGGTGGTGCCGCCGGTGTGGAAATAGGCCCCGACCCGGTCGCCTTCGCTGTCTGCAAAGGCAAGCGTCGTGTCCTGGCGGGCCAGTTCGCGGTTGAAATCCAGCACCCGGGCCTTGTGCGAAACCGGGTTTTTCGGGCGGACCAGCGGCACGATCCAGGATTTCGGCCCGGACAGGTAGCGCAGCAGATCGACTTCAAGCACGGTTTCGACGCCCGGCGCCATGGTCAGCGCCTCGGCCACCTTCTGCGCGATGTCGGTTTTCGGAAAGGCCCGCAGCGTCACCACCACCCGGGCGCCGGTCTCGCGCAGCAGCGCGGCGATCTGTTCGGCGTCCAGCAGCGGGTTGACCGGGTTGACGATGCCCGCCACCATCCCGCCGATCAGCGTGATCGCGGTTTCGTTGCAGTTGGGCAACAGGTAGGCCACGGTGTCGTTTTCCCCGACCCCCAGCGCGCGAAAGAGGTTGGCCGCCTGGGTCGCCTTTTCGTGGAACTGTCGCCAGGTCAGCGTCTGCGCCGGCGCGCCCGGCCCGGACAGCAACTGGAAGGACAGCGCCTTGCTGGTCCCATAGCTGTCGCGCGCCCGGGTAAGGAACTGGTACATGGTGCGCGGCAGGTCGCGTTCTTCCCAGGGCATTTCGTTCTGGATGGCGTCCCTGTCCGCCCGTGTTGCCCATTGCACCATGTATCGCCTCTCCCCGTTTGGCCT
>JALSRF010000183.1 GCA_026984895.1 Paracoccaceae bacterium | reverse complement strand
GTAGCCGAGCTTTCGCGCGATCCTTTCCTGAAGCGCCTCGATTTCGTCGTCCACGAATTCGATCACCGCCCCGGTGGTGATGTCGATCAGGTGGTCGTGATGGGCGCGGTCGGCGGTTTCGTATCGCGCGCGCCCGTCGCCGAAGGCGTGTTTTTCAAGAATGCCGGCTTCCTCGAACAGGCGCACCGTGCGATAGACCGTTGCCAGCGATATGCTGGCGTCCAGCTTGCTGGCGCGGCGGTGAACCTCTTCGGCGTCGGGATGGTCGGTGGCGGCCTCCAGCACACTGGCGACGACGCGCCGCTGTTCGGTGATCCGCAGGCCCTTGGCTTCGCATCTGGCAATGATGGATCCCGACATCCTTCGACCCCCGGCTTTGACGATGTTCTAGCGCAAGGCGGGGCCGAATTGAATTCCAAAAATGCGCGCGCCGCTCCGCGCGCCATGGCCCGGCGCAAGATGACAGGGGCAGCATGATCGCAGGCGCGGGATGCGCCCGGTGATGCGGGACGGGACAGCACCGGGGCGGGATGCGCCCGGCGATGCGGGACGGGGCAGCACCGGGGCAGGATGCGCCCGGCGATGCGGGACGGGGACAGCACCGGGGCGGGATGCGCCCGGGGGGCGAGACGGGGGGCTGCGCGCATCAAGGCGCCCGGGCCGGTCGCTCAGACCAGTTCCGGCTCGCGCCCCAGGTGGCGGGCCAGCGGCGCAACCGTCAGCCCCTGCACGATGATCGAGAAGACCACCACCACATAGGTTGCGCTCAGGATCACCGGTTTCCATTCGCTGTCCGGCAGGCTGAGCGCCAGCGCCACCGAGATGCCGCCCTTCAGGCCGCCCCAGGTCATGATCGGGATGGTGCCCGAGGAAAAGCTCTTGAACGGGCGCAGGATCAGCACCGGCACCGCCACCGCCGCCAGCCGGGCAACCAGCGCAAGCAGGATCGCCAGCACCCCGACAACCAGCGCATCGAGGCTGAGCGTCAGCGCGAAGACCTCGAAGCCGATCATCAGGAACAGCACTGCGTTGAGGATCTCGTCGATCAGTTTCCAGAACGCCTCGACATATTTCCGGGTCTCTTCGCTCATCCCGTGGCGCGCGCCCACATCGCCGATCAGCAGACCCGCGCAAACCGCCATGATCGGCGCCGACACGCCAAGCGCCATCGCCAGTTCATAGCCGCCGAAGGCCAGCCCCAGCGTGATCAGCACCTCCAGCGCGTAATCGTCGATCAGGCGCATGACGCGAAAGGTCAGCCAGCCCAGCACCACGCCCAGAACCGCACCCCCGGCGGCCTCGCGCAAAAACAGGAGGCCCGCGCCGGCCAGCGCGCCCGCGGTCCCGTCCTGGCCGGCCTCCGGGGCGGCGTGGCCGCCGGCGCCGGGATAGGCCAGCCCCAGCAGCACCAGAAAGACCACATAGCCGACGCCATCGTTGAACAGCGATTCGCCGGCGATCTTGGTTTCCAGCGTCTTGCGAAGGCTGGCTTCGCGCAGCACGCCCAGCACCGCGACCGGATCGGTCGGCGAAATCAGCGCGCCGAACAGAAGCGCCACGACAAGGGGCATGCCGGTGATCCAGGCAAAACCCGCGCCCACGATCCCCGCCGAAAGCGCCACCCCCATGGTCGCCATCAGGAACACGACCGACCACTGGGCGCGCAGGTCGGCAATCTTGACATGCAGCGCCCCGGCGAAAAGCAGCAGGCCCAGCATGCCGTCCAGCAATGCGCGCGAGAACGACAGTTCCCCGACCGCGCCGCGCAGCGCATCGGCGATGCCAAGCGCGGGCATCAGCCGGTCCAGCCCCAGCACCGCGACCGAGGCGACCAGCGCCACCACCAGGATGCCGATCGCCCCGGGCAGCCTGAGAAACAGGTAGTTGACCGCCCCGAAGGCCCCGGCCAGCACGATCAGAAGGGAAGCCAGTTGAAGAATGTCCATGTTTCTGCCCGTTTCGGTCCTGTGCCCGTGTCGTCGAGGCGGTGTAGCACGCGCGGGCGGCAAAGGCCAAAACCTTCGCAAGGGGCGCCGGTCGGCCTGCGCCGTGCGGTGGCCCGGGCCGTGAAATCGCGCGTGGAGCGCGACGGCCACCTGACCGCAGCCCGGTGTGCTGTCCCGAGCGCCAGACCGCTGCCCCGCCGCCGTCCGGTGTGCTGTCCCGAGCGCCGCCCGGTGTGCTGCCCAGCCGCCCCGCCGCCGCCCGGCCGCCGCCCGGCGTGGGCAGACGTCAGCCCTCCGGCCGGCCGCGGGCCCGGCTGGGGCGGGCGCGCCCAAGCGCCACGTCCGCCCAGACCGGCAGGTGATCCGAGGCAATGCGGCTCAGCCGGGTATCGCACACCCCCGCATCGACCAGTTCCAGCTGCGTGCCAAGGGCAATGCGGTCCAGCGTGGCCACCGGGCGCGCGGCGTGAAAACTGTTGCCGGGGGCGCAGATGTCGAAGGACTCGCGCAGGGGTTCCAGGCCGCGCGTGCCCGACCACTCGTTGAAATCCCCCAGCACGACCGTGCGCGGGGCGTCCCCCGCGACCGCACTGACAATGGCGGCAAGCTGGCGGCGACGGTCCCGGCGCAACAGCCCCAGGTGCGTGGCGACGATGCGCAGCTCTCCCTCGACCCACAGCGACAGCGCCCCGCGGGGCTCCGTGCCCGGCAGATCGATCGGCACGGCCGGGCCGGCGGTCAGCCCCTTGCGCAGCAGGATGGCATTGCCGTGCCAGCCGAGCGAGGGGCCATCCCGCCCCGTGGGAACCGCGCGCATGTCGGAATTCTCCGCGATCAGCCGCGCACTCAGCGCCGCCGGGCGCGCGCCCAGCCGGCGGTCGGCCTCCTGCAGCGCCACGATATCGGCATGGAGCGCGTTGATCACCTGGAGACTGCGCCCGGGGTCGCGGCGACGGTCCAGGCCCACGCATTTGCGCAGGTTGTAGCTGGCAATGCGCATGGTTCTTCCGGTTGGTGTCATGAATGCGCGGCAGACAGGGGTGACATGCGCACAGGTATAGACAGACCGGCCGAAGGAAGGAAGCCATGCATCCTTTCGCGCCGGCGCATCAGGTGCCGCAGAAGGTCTGGAGAACTTCCTCGTCCGGGGTGGGCGGTGCCTTGAACGCTTCCTGTCCGGGCAAGTCGTCATAGGGGCGGGACAGCACCTGCTGCAGGCGTTCAAGCGGGCCCAGATCGCCGCCAAGCGCGGCCTGGATCATCGCCTCGATCCGGTGGTTGCGCGGGATATATGCCGGGTTTGCGCCCAGCATCACGGCCTGCGGGTCGCCGCTTTCGCCGGCCAGGCGCGCGCGCCAGTCCCGCCCCCAGTCCGCCAGCACATCGGGAACCCGGCCATGGGCGAGGGCGCGAAACGTG